>JBPEXR010000161.1:0-3922 GCA_052031355.1 Paracoccaceae bacterium | reverse complement strand
GTGCCCTTGCCCTGGCGCATCACCTGGCTGGGCTTGTCCTCCATCGTCACAACGCCCGGCGCGTCGCGGATCTCCACCCGGTCGGCCAGGTTCTTGCGGCGCGCGACGAGGCGCTCCAGCTCGTCCTTGGGACCGTGGAGAAGGAAGTGGATGTTCGGATTCTTGACCGCGGAACGAGAAATACCGGCGACTACCGCCGCCGGTCCCCGGTCGCCACCCATGGCGTCAATGCTCAGGACAATGCGTCCTGCACCCGCTGTGCTTTGTTGTGTCAAGCCGGTCATGCGCGGGCGGAAGGGCCGATCAGGCGGCGTCGTCGTCCAGGTCGATCTCGTCGGCCATGGCCACGACTTCGCGCTCGGCGTAGTGGCCGCAGGCCGCGCAGACGTGGTGCGGGCGCTTCAGCTCGCCGCAGTTCGGGCATTCGTTCGGGTTCGGGGCGACCAGAGCATCATGGGCGCGGCGGTTGTTGCGGCGCGATTTGGATACTTTGTTCTGTTGGACGGCCATGTCTCAACCTCAATATCAGTAGGGCGGTGGTGCCCGGGTTTCGGGCGTTCCGGGGGTCCATATTCCGTCAGGGACACCCATACAACCCGCAAATTCGGATGAAGGCGCGAAAATACGCGGAATTGCCCGCAGCGCAAGCGGTTTTTGGCATGCGCGGGCGGGCGGCGTCTAGCGCTCTTCGTTGCCGCCCAGCTTGTCGCGCAGCGCGGCCAACCCGGCGAAGGGTTTGGCGTCCTCGTCGCGCATCGGCGTCTTGCCCGGCTCGGTATAGACCGCCTCGCCCAGGGACGCGCCCTCGGCCCGCGGGAAGGGGGGCAGGGAGAGCGACAGCGCCTCGATAAGCACCTGCTCCAGGTCGACCGCGGCGGGCAGCGGCTCCATCGTGTCGTCCTCGGGCATCTCGGTCTCGGTATCGCCTTCGGGCATTTCCAGCGCGGCGACGTAGCGGCGCAGCACCGGCTCGTCGATGCGGGTGGTCACCGGCTCCAGCGTAACCGAGCAGGACTGCACCACCGTCGCGCCGAGGCGCGCCTCGAGGCGCCAGTCGCGCTTGCCCTCGGGGCGGATGTCGCCCGCGAGCGACAGTTTGCGCAGGCCCAGCAGGCCCAGTTCCTGCGCGATCGCCTCGCGCTGGGGGGCTTCGGGGCGCAGCTCGAAGGGGGTGGCGCGCCGGTCGGCCAGATCCGCGATGCGCAAGGTTGTGGCGCGTTGGGCCATGGCGCTTCCTTTCTTGAACCGGTTGGCGTCCTTCTGTAAGCGAGATAGAAGGCATGGAAAGCCAATACAAGAGGGCGGGAATGGGTGCACGACGGACGGGTCTGAGAATGGCCGCGGCGGCCGCGCTGCTGGCGGCGGCCGGTTGCACGACTCAATTCCGCGACCACGGCTACCTTCCGCCGGCCGAGGCGGTGGCGCAGGTCCAGCCGGGCGTCACCACCCGCGCCATGGTCGACGAGACCCTTGGCGTGCCCTCGACGCAGGCGCTGCTGAACGACGACAATTACTATTACGTCGAAAGCCGGGTGCGCCATTCGGGCTTCCGCGAGCCGCAGGTCGTCTCGCGCGAGGTGCTGGCGATCTCCTTCAATTCCGCAGGCACGGTGACCGGCGTCGAACGGTTCGATCTGCGCGACGGGCAGGTCGTTCCGCTGACGCGCCGGGTGACCGAATCCGGCGGCCAGGGCACGGGCTTCTTCCGCCGGCTGCTGCAAAGCCTGGGCCGCTTCTCCGCCGCCGACTTCCTCAGCTAAGCCCGCGCCAGGGGCCGCGTTCATTGCCGGCGGGTTGGAACATCGCCCCCGGGGGTGCGTGTTCGTGCCGTAGGAACCACCATTTAGGAGGAGCCTATGACACCGCGAACCGCAATGCTTCGCACCACCGCCGCCGCGACCACCCTGGCCGGGGCGCTGGCCGCCAGCGGCGCCGCCGCCGATACCCGCTGCGGCGTCTCCTACACGATCCAGCCGGGCGATACGCTCTACAGCGTGGCGCAGCAGTGCCGCGTCGCCCTGGCGACGATCATGGACTTCAATCCGAACCTCGATGTCGACGCGATCCCGGTCGGCGCGCGCATCCAGCTGGCCGAAGGGCCGGGCAGCGATGGCGAGACCGATGGCGCGGCGCCGCGCGAGGAGGCGCAGGGGCGCTACCGCGTCGAGGCGGGCGATACCGCCTATTCGATCGCCGCGACACTGGGCCTGACCCTGCAGGAGCTGATGGCCGAGAACCCCGACCTCGACCCGCTGTCGATGGCGATCGGCGAGGTGCTGAACCTGCCGGAAGGCGACCGCAGCGCCACCGTGAACCTTTCGCAGCACAGCGGCCCGCCGGGTAGCGAGGTGACCGTCATGGCGCGCGATCTGCGCCCGCATGACTGGGTGACGATCGGGGCCGGGCCGCGTTCCAGCGAATGGCAGCGCATCCGCGAGGTGCAGGTTGCCGCGGACGGCGAACTGCGCACCGGGGTGGAGGTGCCCGAATGGGCGGACCCCTCGGACGTGCTGACCTTCGTCGTCGATACCGACCGCGGCATGACCTACAAGTCCGGCGATTTCGAGGTGACCGCCCGGGCCGGCGATGACCGCGGCTCGGACGGCGGCGATGACGGCGACGAAATGGCCCTGGAAGGCCGGGTGAACGAGGGCGTCGAATGTTACACCCTGACCACCCCCGACGGCGACCGCTACGCCCTGGTCAGCGACGACGTGGACTTCACCGCGGGCGAGTACGTCGAGATCGAAGGCGAGCGCGCCGGCGCCTCCATCTGCATGCAGGGGCAGGCGACCGTCGACGTCTCCGAAATCCGCGAAGTGCGTGCTCCGGGGGATTAAGCCTCGGCGCCAACCGCGCAACGCAAAACGGGCCCCCGCGGGGGCCCGTTGTCGTTTCGCAAGCAGTTGTGCCTCAGGCGCGCTTCTCGAAGTAGCGGCGCACCAGACGCGCGTTGCGCCGGTTGGCCTTGAAGCCGATGTCGAAGATGTCGCCGGCCAGCGGCACCAGGCCGATCGCCCAGTCGATGCCGCTGTTCACGGCCATGCGCGCCAGCACGCGCTTGGGCGCGCCCATGCGCCGCGCGGAATAGAGCATGTAGGCCGCAGGCCCCAGCGCCAGCGTGTCGCCGACGCCGGGCACGAAGCCCAGGATGCTGTCCCAGCCAAGGGTGATCTTCGTGCCGGGGATGCGGAAGGCCGAATCCATCCGCTCCGCCAGCCGGTCGAGGCGGTCAAGCTCTGCCCGCCGGTCGCCGGAGGGCACGCCGGGGCCGGGGCCTTCAGCGTTTGGCGATAATGTAGACGGCATGCACGATCCCCGGGATGTACCCCAGAATGGTGAGAAGGATGTTCAGCCAGAAGTGCTTGCCCAGCCCGACCTGAAGGAAAACCCCCAGCGGCGGCAGCAGGATGGCGATGAGAATGCGGACAAGGTCCATGGATTGGCTCCGTTTGGGTTCGCTTCTCAACGCCGCGGCGCGGCAGGGGGTTCCGGGGGGAGGGGGGAGTGCGGCCGCGCCGGGGCGTCAGTCCTTCGCGCGCGGTTTGCCCGAGAGGCCGATCTCGCCCAGGAATTTCGCCAGCTCCGGGCCGGGGCCGTCAGGGTCCGGGGGCGCGGCGCGCTTTTGCGCGGCGGCGGCGGCCTTGATCCGGTCGAACCTTTCGCGCAACGCGGCCTTCTCGGCCCCCTGGCAGTCGTTCCAGGGGCGGCCCTGCAGGCCCATGACCATCGCGTAATACCCGATGAAATGCGGCCGCGTGCCGGCGGCGATCAGCCGCGCGTAGGCGGCATCGGGGCCGAGGGCGCGCAGCTCCTCGGCGCTGTGGATGCCGGCGCGGGCGAAAGCGGCGTCCGAGGCCGGCCCGAGGTTGCGGATGGAGGAGACCGGCGCGCCCATCGCCCCCGGCCCCTCAGGCCGCCT
>JBPEXR010000160.1:0-3723 GCA_052031355.1 Paracoccaceae bacterium | reverse complement strand
TCCTCGCGCTTCTACTACAAGGTCAGCGAGGCGGTCTTCCTGACCAACGACACCGACTTCCTGTTCTCGGATTCGGACAACCTGGTGACCAACGACGCCGGGGTGAACTTCAAGATGTCGGACCGGCTGTCGACCCGCGTCAGCTACCGGACCGAGTACAACAGCGACCCGCTGCCCGGCGTCGATGACACGGACAACACGCTGAACGTGTCGCTGGTCTTCGGGTTCTGATGGGCCCGGCGCGGGGCGGTGTGGCCGCCCCGCGTCTGCTGCGCCGCGCGGGAAGGGGAGGGGGCGCTGCCCCCTCTGGCGCCTGCGGCGCCATTCACCCCCGGAGTATTTTGGCGAGGTGAAGCGGGGCGGGGGTGCCTGGTTGGTGCGGGTGGGTATCGGCGCCTGCTGGCCGGGGCCCCCTCAACCGGAGTGATGCGGCCAAAGGCGGCGGGATTGGGCGCCAGGGCGCGTGCGGCGCCCTGCGATTGGCGGGTTTCCGCCACAATAGGTCGCGTTCCGTGGCGGGCGTGCAACAACCCATGGGGGGATCGGAACCTGCCCCCCTATCGACCGAGTTGAGCGCGTGAAAGGATCGACCCATGCGTATTCTCGTGACCCTCACCGCCGCCGCCCTTCTTTCCGCCCCGCTTTCCGCCGGCGTGCCAGAGCGCCCCGCCGGCACCGGGTTGAGCCAAACGGAGACCGCCGCGCCGGGCCAGATCGGCGCCGCGGCGCTGATGCCGGTGGCGGGCGACATGATCGAGATCGAAGTGGCGCGCGAGGACCTCGAGGAGTGCGAGGCGACGCTGGCGCAGGTTCTGTCGATGCCCAAGGACGCCAGCGCGGCGGAAATCCTGGCGGCCGATCCCATGCCGCAGGCCCGCTGCGTCGCGATGTGACCGCGGCGGCCCGAGCCGTGCAGCATCGATTCACCCTTCAGACCGAGGGCCCCGGCCTTTACGAGTTCACCGGCGCCCTGCGCGATTGGGTGGCGCGCGAGGCCACGGGGGACGGGCTGCTGACGCTTTTCGTGCAGCACACCTCGGCCTCGTTGCTGATCCAGGAGAATGCGGACCCCGACGTGCAGCGCGACCTGCTGGCCTTTTTCCGGCGATTGGTGCCGCCGGCGGACGATCCGCAGATGGGCTACCTGCGGCACCGGGCCGAGGGGCCGGACGACATGCCCGCGCATATCAAGGCAGCG
Source organism: Paracoccaceae bacterium (assembly GCA_052031355.1). GTDB lineage: Bacteria > Pseudomonadota > Alphaproteobacteria > Rhodobacterales > Rhodobacteraceae > JBPEXR01. Next base: position 2,525 of record JBPEXR010000160.1, on the reverse strand, counting down.
ATGATGCCGGTCAGCCTGTCGATTCCGGTCAGCGCGGGGCGGCTGGCGCTGGGGCGTTGGCAGGGCGTTTACCTGTTCGAGCATCGCGATGCACCGCACCGGCGGCACGTCATCGCGCATATCGCGCAGGCCGGCTGAGCCGCGGCTGAGTCCCCGCGGTCACGGTTCGCCCCCCAGCATGTTGCGGCGGCATTTCCCCTCTACCCAATTCGTGGGGTTCTCCCTATAGTCGCTGTGGATGAATTGGGGCCCGCCCCAAAGCGACAGGACAGGAAGAGAGAGGGGATCGGCCATGCGCTGCCCGTTTTGCGGCAATATCGACACGCAGGTGAAGGATTCCCGGCCCGCGGAGGATCACGTCTCGATCCGGCGCCGGCGTTTCTGCCCGGCCTGCGGGGGGCGGTTCACCACCTATGAACGGGTGCAGCTGCGCGACCTCGTCGTCATCAAGTCCAACGGGCGGCGCGAGGATTTCGACCGCGACAAGCTGGAGCGTTCGATCCGCATCTCCATGCAGAAGCGCCCGGTGGAGCCGGAGCGCATCGACCAGATGATCTCCGGCATCGTGCGGCGGCTTGAAAGCATGGGCGAGACGGATATCCCCTCCAAGCAGATCGGCGAGATCGTGATGGAGGCGCTGGCCCGTATCGACACCGTCGCCTACGTCCGTTTCGCCAGCGTTTACAAGAACTTCCAGGCCGCGGACGATTTCGACAAGTTCGTCTCGGAACTGCGCCCGGACCAGAAGCCCGAGGCGTGAGCCCCGCCGCGCCGGAGGACGCGCGCCACATGGCGCACGCCCTGGCGCTGGGCCGCCGGGGGCTGGGGCGCTGCTGGCCGAACCCTGCCGTGGGCTGCGTTCTGGTGCGCGAGGGCCGCGTCGTCGGGCGCGGCTGGACGCAGCCCGGCGGGCGCCCCCATGCCGAGACCGAGGCGCTGGCCCAGGCCGGGGAGGCCGCGCGCGGCGCCACCGCCTATGTCACGCTGGAGCCCTGCGCCCACCACGGCAAGACACCGCCCTGCGCCGATGCGCTGATCGCCGCGGGCGTGGCGCGCGTCGTCGTGCCCTTCGAGGATCGCGACCCGCGGGTCAGCGGCGCCGGGCTGGACCGTCTGCGCGCGGCCGGGATCGCCGTGACCACCGGCGTGGGCGAGGCAGCGGCGGCGCGCGATCACGCGGGGTTCTTCCTTCGGGTGGAGGCGGGGCGGCCGCTGGTGACGCTGAAACTTGCCAGCTCCCTCGACGGGCGGATCGCGACGGCCACCGGGGAAAGCCAGTGGATCACTGGCCCAGAGGCGCGGCGCGCGGTGCATGCGATGCGGCTGGCCCATGACGCGGTGATGGTCGGCGGCGGCACGGCACGGGCGGATGATCCGCTGCTGACGGTGCGCGGGCTGGGCCCCGTGCCGCAGCCGGTGCGGGTGATCCTGGCGCGCCGGCTGGACCTGCCGCGCGGCGGGCGGCTGGAGGCCAGCGCGCGGCAGGTGCCGCTATGGCTGCTGCACGGCGCGGAGGCACCGCAAGAGGCGCGGCAAGCCTGGACGCAGGCCGGCGCGCGGCTGATCGAATGCCCCGTGGCGGGCGGGCAGCTGGACCCGCGCGGCGCGCTTCAGGCGCTGGGCGCGGCTGGGCTGACGCGGGTGTTCTGCGAGGGCGGCGGCGCCCTGGCCGCGGCGCTGCTGGGCGCCGATTGCGTGGACGAGCTGGTCGGCTTCACCGCCGGGCTGGGCCTGGGCGCCGAGGGGCGGCCGGCGCTGGGCGCGCTGGGGCTGAACCGCCTGGCCGAGGCGCCGCGCTTTGCCCTGGCGGAGGTGCGCCCCCTGGGCGGCGACGTGCTGCACCGCTGGCACCGCCGGGCGCCGGACGCGGGCGCTGTCGGCCAAGACCAGGCGCGCCCGAAGGGCTAGCGCCGCCAGAGGTGCGCGCGGCTCGCCAGCAGCCCTTGCAGCTTCGACAGCCCGCGGCTGACCGGACCGCGCGGCAGGCCGGCGCCGCTTTCCAACCGCTCCACGGCGACTTCCACCGGGCAGGGTTGCCCGGTCAGCGGGTCATGGTAGCGCGGATAATCGATCAGCGCCGCGTGCACCAAACCGTCAAGGCTCGGCCGCGCCCGGCGCCGCGCGGGCACGGGGCCCAAATCGCGCGTCAGCCCCCAGCCGGCGTAGAAGGGCGCGCCCAGGCAGGTGACGGGGCGGCCGCGCAATAGCGCCTCGAACCCCATCAGCGAGGTCATGGTCCAGACCTCGTCCACCGCCTCCGGCAGGGCGGCGGGGTCGGCCCGGTGGATCACCGCGTCGGCCAGCGCCTCCAGTTGGGCGCGGGGCACATCGCCGGGGCGCAGCCCCGCCTCCACGTCCGGGTGCGGCTTGTAGAGAATGCGCGCGCCGGGGTTGGCGTGCCGCGCCGCCTCCAGCAGGGCGGCGTTGCTGCGCACCGGTCCCGCACCGCAAAGGATCGAGGCGTCATCCTCGACCTGGCCGGGCACCAGGATGCGGTGCCCCTCGGGCAGGGCGGGCAGGGCGCC
>JBPEXR010000016.1:0-3460 GCA_052031355.1 Paracoccaceae bacterium | reverse complement strand
TACCGCACGGTGGTCCTGTGCACCGGCGACATGGGCTTCGGCGCGCGCCGCACCCACGATATCGAGGTCTGGCTGCCGGGGCAGAACACCTACCGCGAGATCTCCTCGGTCTCGGTCTGCGGCGACTTCCAGGCGCGCCGCATGAACGCCCGCTACCGCCCCGAGGGCGGCGGCAAGCCCGAGTTCCTGCACACGCTGAACGGCTCGGGCCTCGCCGTGGGGCGCTGCCTGATCGCGGTGCTGGAGAACGGCCAGGAGGCCGACGGCTCGGTCACCCTGCCGGAGGTGCTGGCGCCCTACCTGGGCGGCAAGCGCGTGCTGACGGCCGAGGGCGCGCTGGCCTGAGGCGCATTGCGCCGGGAGGCTGCGCCGCGGGCGGCCTGGCGGTTGGCGCCGGGCGGCTATGATGACTTGACGGGTTTTGGGGGGGGCGCTGCCCCCTCTGGCGCTGCGCGCCATTCACCCCCGGAGTATTTGGGGCGAGATGAAGCGGGGCGGAAGTGCGTGGCGCCATCTGCCTGGACCCATGCGCCGGCCTCCCCGGTGAACCGAAGCGGGGGCTGGCGCGTAGAGGTGGCATGGACAGGACACTTGCCATCGCGGCTTTCGCCAGCGCGCTGCTTTTCGCAGCGGCGCCCCTGCTGACCCCGGGCTTCGGGGGCTTCGATCCGGACCAGTTCCCCGTTCCGCAACGCGACCCGCCGGTGCAGCCTGCGGGCTGGGCCTTCGGCATCTGGGGGGTGATCTACGCCTGGCTGGTGCTGGGCACCGGCTACGGCGCCTTTCGCGGGCCGCGCGACCCGGGGTGGCGGCGCGCCCTGCCCTGGCTGATCGCCTCGCTGCTGCCCGGCGCGGCCTGGCTGTGGGTGGCGCAGGTCTCGCCGCTCGGCTCGCTTGTCCTGATCTGGTGGATGCTGATCACGGCCATCGTGGCGCTGCTGCGCGCGGGCCAGGCGGACCGGGCCTGGCTGGCAGCGCCGCTGGGCCTCTACGCAGGCTGGCTGGCGGCGGCCTCCAACGTGGCGCTGGCGCTGAACCTCGCCGGCTTCGGCATCCTGGGGGCCACCCCGGCGGCGCTGCTGGGGCTGGCGCTGGCCATCGCCCTGGGCGCCTGGGTGCTGGCGCGGCGGCTGAGCCCCAGCTTTGCCGCGGGCCTGGGCTGGGCGCTGGTGGGGGTGATCGCGGCGAACCTTTCGCCGCTGCAGCCGCTGGTCGCCGGGCTGGCGGCCCTGGGTCTGGTCGGCCTGGCGCTGCTGACCTACCGCCAGGCGGCCGGCTGACGCGCGAAAGGCGCGCGCCGGCGGTGCGGCGCGCGCCTTGCTTGTTGGCCGGGCGCTACTTGGTGATCAGCTCCGGCCCCATGAAGGTGGTCGGCAGCCAGGTCGAGAGCCAGGGCACGTAGGTGACCAGGATCAGGAAGACGAAGAGCACGGCCAGGAAAGGCAGCGCCGCGCGCACCACGCGCATCATCGGCATGCCCGCCACGCCCGAGGTGACGAAGAGGTTCAGCCCCACCGGCGGCGTGATCATCCCGATCTCCATGTTCACCACCATGATGATGCCGAGGTGAATGGGGTCGATCCCCAGCTCGATGGCGATGGGAAAGACCAGCGGCGCGACGATGACGATGAGGCCCGAAGGCTCCATGAACTGGCCGCCGATCAGCAGGATCACGTTGACGATCACCAGGAACATCACCGCGCCGAAGCCCGCCGCCAGCATCGCCCCGGCGATCTGCTGGGGGATCTGCTCGTCCGTCAGCACGTGCTTGAGGATCAGCGCGTTGGCGATGATGAACATCAGCGTGACCGTCAGCTTGCCGGCCTCGAACAGCGTGTCGCGCGTGTCGCGGTGGAAGAAGGCGGTGATCAGCGCGATGGGCCGGTCGATGAGGGTGAGGTTGCGCTCGCCCTCGGGTTTCGACAGCGGGCCCATGTCGCGGTAGACGAAGCTGGCGATGAAGAAGGCATAGACCGCCGCCACCGCCGCGGCCTCGGTCGGGGTGAAGATGCCGCCGTAGATGCCGCCCAGGATGATGACGATGAGGAACAGCCCCCAGCCGGCCTCGCGCGCGGAGGCGAAGATCTCGCCCCAGCCCAGCCATTCGCCCTTCGGCAGGTCGCGCAGCTTGGCCAGGATGTAGATCGTCACCATCAGCATGGTGCCGGCCAGGATGCCCGGGATGACGCCGGCCAGGAACATGCGCCCGACCGACACATCGGTCGCCGAGGCGTAGACCACCATGACGATCGACGGCGGGATCAGGATGCCCAGCGTGCCGGCGTTGGCGATCACCCCGGCGGCGAAGTCGCGGCTGTAGCCGACCTGGCGCATCCCCGCGATCACGATCGAGCCGATGGCCACCACCGTCGCCGGCGACGAGCCCGAGAGCGCCGCGAAGAGCATGCAGGCGAAGACCCCGGCGATGGCCAGACCGCCCGGGAAATGCCCGACGACCGCGATGGAGAAGCGGATAATTCGCTGCGCCACCCCGCCCGTCGACATGAAGGAGGAGGCGAGGATGAAGAAGGGGATGGCCAGCAGCGTGTAATGCCCCGCCATGGCCTGGAACAGCGTCTGCGCGATGGAGCTGAGCGAGGTGTCGCTGAGCACCAGCAGGAAGATGATGGACGAGAAGCCAAGGCTTACGGCGATCGGCACGCCGATCAGCATCAGGCCAATGACCATCGCGAAAAGAATTGCGACTTCCAAGGGCTTACTCCCCGCGGTTCATGTGGCTGACATTGGCCACGGCCTCTTCGGCCTCGTGGCTGACGATCAGCGTTTCGGTACGGCCCGCGGCCAGCCGCCAGGCCGCCTGGATGAAGCGGAAGAGCAGCAGCGCCATGCCGAAGGGCAGGATGAAATAGGGGATGAAGCGGGGCAGCTTCTCGTAGGCTTCGCCCTCGTTCATCAGCGGCTCGATGAAGCGCAGCCATTCGGGCATGGGGATGTCGACCACCGCGTACCAGGCGCGGTAGGAAGTCGCGCGCATCTCCTCGAACCCGGTGGGGAACCAGCGGCCCGTGGTCTGCGGCAGGTTGGCGAAATTCGCCCAGTAATCCCAGGCGCCCTTCAGAAGGAGCGCAGCGTAGATCACGCAGACGGCGGCGGCGATCAGCCCCAGCGCCCGGCGCAGCCCCGCCGGGACCGCGTTGATCAGCGCATCGACCCCGAGGTGCGCGGTCACCTTGACGGCGTAGCTGACACCGAAGAGGACCAGCCAGGCGAAAAGGAACGATGTCGCCTCCAGCCCCCAGATCAGCCCGGTGTTGAAACCGTAGCGCAGCACGACGTTGATGAAGGTGATGATCGTCATCGCGCCCAGGATCACGGCGATCGCCGTCTCCTCCAGCTCGTTGACGAAACGGGACAGAAGGCCGGTGGCCTCTTCCTCGCGGCGTGACATGGACAGCCCTCCCCCGGATACGGAGGCCCGGCCCGCGCGCGGCGGGCCGGG
>JBPEXR010000159.1:0-2308 GCA_052031355.1 Paracoccaceae bacterium | reverse complement strand
GGCGATCCGGGCGTCGGCAAGACCGCCATCGCCGAGGGCCTGGCCCGCAAGATCGTCAAGGGCCAGACGCCGGAGGTGCTGTCCAAGACCACGATCTTCAGCCTCGACATGGGCGCGCTGCTGGCGGGCACCCGCTACCGCGGCGACTTCGAGGAACGTCTGAAGGCCGTCGTCTCCGAGCTGGAGGAGCATCCCGACGCGGTGCTTTTCATCGACGAGATCCACACCGTGATCGGCGCCGGCGCCACCTCGGGCGGGGCGATGGATGCCTCGAACCTGCTGAAGCCCGCGCTGCAGGGCGGCAAGCTGCGCTGCATGGGCTCGACCACCTACAAGGAGTTCCGCCAGCACTTCGAGAAGGACCGCGCCCTGTCGCGGCGCTTCCAGAAGATCGACGTGACGGAGCCCTCGGTCGAGGACACGGTGAAGATCCTCAAGGGCCTGAAGCCTTATTTCGAGGAGCATCATTCCATCAAGTACACCGCTGACGCGATCAAGACCGCGGTGGAACTGTCGGCCCGCTACATCACCGACCGCAAGCTGCCCGACAAGGCCATCGACGTGATCGACGAGGCCGGCGCCGCGCAGCACCTGGTGGCCGAAAGCAAGCGCCGCAAGACCATCGGCGCGCGCGAGATCGAGGCCGTGGTTGCCAAGATCGCCCGGATCCCGCCGAAGAACGTCTCCAAGGACGATGCCGAGGTGCTGAAGGACCTGGAGGGCAACCTCAAGCGCGTGGTCTTCGGCCAGGACGCGGCGATCGAGGCGCTGAGCTCGGCCATCAAGCTGGCCCGGGCCGGCCTGCGCGAGCCGGAAAAGCCGATCGGCAACTACCTTTTCGCCGGCCCCACCGGCGTCGGCAAGACCGAGGTCGCCAAGCAGCTGGCCGATACGCTGGGCGTGGAAATGCTGCGCTTCGACATGTCGGAATACATGGAGAAGCACGCCGTCTCGCGGCTGATCGGCGCGCCTCCGGGCTATGTCGGCTTCGACCAGGGCGGGTTGCTGACCGACGGCGTGGACCAGCACCCGCACTGCGTGCTGCTGCTGGACGAGATCGAGAAAGCGCACCCGGATGTCTTCAACATCCTGCTGCAGGTGATGGACCACGGCACGCTGACCGACCACAATGGCCGCTCGGTGGACTTCCGCAACGTGATCCTGATCATGACCTCGAACGCCGGCGCCACCGAGCTTGCAAAGGCGGCCATCGGCTTCGGCCGCGAAAGCCGCGCCGGAGAGGACAAGGCCGCGATCGAGCGCACCTTCACGCCGGAGTTCCGCAACCGTCTGGATGCGATCATCTCCTTCGGGGCGCTGCCGAAAGAGGTCATCCTGCAGGTGGTCGAGAAGTTCGTGCTGCAGCTCGAGGCCCAGCTTATGGACCGCAACGTGTCGATCGAGCTGACCAAGCCGGCGGCCGAATGGCTGGCCGACAAGGGCTACGACGACAAGATGGGCGCCCGCCCGCTGGGCCGCGTCATCCAGGAGCATATCAAGAAGCCGCTGGCCGAGGAGCTGCTCTTCGGCAAGCTGACCAAGGGCGGCGTGGTCCGCGTCTCGGTCAAGGATGGCGAGATCGACCTGAAGATCGAAGGCCCGGACAGCCCGCGCCTTTCGGGCAACCGCCCGCCGCTGCTGACCGCCGAGTAACGCGGCACGCCAGCGCTGACATCAACGCTCCCCGCCGGTCCCGCCGGCGGGGAGTTTTCGTTTGCGGCCGCCGCGGTGGCGGCCGGCCTGGCCCCCTCCCGACAGCGCCGAACGCAAATGGGCCGGGGAACGACAGTCCCCGGCCCATGAACTTCGGTGCGAGGCCCCTGCCCCGGCGCGTCAGGCGTGGCTCAGCGCCCCGGCACGGCCGCGGTTGTCGACCGACAGCGGCCCGGCGCCCAGGGCGAAGACCAGCAGCAGGCCGCCGGTGATGCTTACGTTCTTCAGGAAATGCGTCATCTCGTTCTGCGCCTGCATGCCTTCCATGCCCATGCTGGGCACGAGGTGGAAAATCACGCCCGCGACCAGCGTGAAGCCGGCCAGCAGCAGCGCGGCGATACGCGCCTTCCAACCCAGCAGAACCGCGGCGCCGCCCAGAACTTCCAGCGCGATGACGAGGGGCAGCAGCGCGCCCGGCACGCCCTGGCTTTCCATGTAGGCCTGGGTGCCTTCGTAGCCGGCGATCTTCTGCAGGCCGGCCATGATGAACATCAACGACAGCAGCACGCGTCCGGCAGGCGCGGCGTATGTCGCGTAGGTGGAATGGGTGGTCATTTGCGTTCTCCGCGTGGTTTCAGCGGCGCGGAACTGCGCC
>JBPEXR010000158.1:0-2226 GCA_052031355.1 Paracoccaceae bacterium | reverse complement strand
CGCTGCTGCAGACCTTCCAGCCCGAGCACGCGGTCATCCGCGCGATCCTTTCGGGGGACGAGGAGAATTTCTGGCGCGCCGAGGCGGCCGAGCGCCGCGCCGCCGGCGTGCCCCCCTACGGACGCATGGCAGGCATCGTCATCTCCGCCCCCGAGGCGCAGGCCGCCTTCGATCTTGGCACCGCTTTGGCGCGGGGCGACGCACCGCTGCGGCGCATCGGCGCCCAGGTCTTCGGCCCGGCGCCGGCGCCCATCGCCCGCATCCGCGGCCGTCACCGCGTGCGCCTGCTGGTCAAGGCCGAGAAATCCGCGCCGCTGCAATCGGCCATCGCCGAATGGATCGGGCGCGTGCGACCGCGCGGGCAGATCCGGCTGAGCGTGGATATAGACCCGCAGTCGTTCTTCTGACGCCCGGCAGAGGTGCCAAAAGGGGGAGGGGCTGTCTGCCCCTCTTGGCCTGCGGCCAATTCACCCCGAGAGTATTTTGGGCGAGATGAAGGGGATCGGGGCGCGCATGGGGGCGCGGCGGGGGCGGCTTTTCCCTCGCCTCGGCGCGAGGGCGCGCTTATAGCAGGGGGCATGTCCCAGGCCACCGATCCCCGCGCGGCCCGCGCGCCCGTTCCCCTGTCCGAGGCCCACCGCATGCCGCTGTGGCGGCGGCCGGTCACGCTGCTGTTCGTCATGGCGGCGGCGATGCCCATCGCCTTCGCGACATGGTCGGCACTGCTGAACAATTTCGTCATCGAGGTGGCCGGGTTCGACGGGTCGGACATCGGCTGGCTGCACACGGTGCGCGAGATCCCGGGGTTCCTGGCCATCGGGGTGATCGCGGTGCTGATGTTCATGCGCGAGCAGGTCCTGGGCCTGGTGGCGCTGGCGCTCTTGGGGGCGGCGACGGCGATCACTGCCTATTTCCCCAGCCTCGGCGGCATCCTGACGGTGACGATGCTGAGCTCGATCGGCTTTCACTACTTCGAGACGGTGAACCAGTCGCTGCAGCTGCAATGGCTGAAGAAGGCCGAGGCGCCGCGGATGCTGGGGCTGATCCTGGCGGCCGGCTCGGGCGCGACGCTGGTCGCCTACCTGCTGATCGTGATGACCTGGGAGGCCTTCGACCTGAGCTATGCCTCGGTCTACATGGCCGCCGGCGGGATCACCCTGGCGGCGGCGCTGTTCTGCATGCTCGCCTATCCGCAGTACGAATCGCCCGAGCCGCAGCTGAAGACCATGGTGCTGCGCCGGCGCTACTGGCTGTATTACGCGCTGCAGTTCATGTCCGGGGCGCGGCGGCAGATCTTCGTCGTCTTCGCCGGCTTCATGATGGTCGAGCGCTTCGGCTTCGAGGTGCACCAGGTCACCGCACTGTTCCTGATCAACCTGGTCGCCAACATGATCTTCGCGCCGCTGATGGGCCGCGCCGTGGGCCGCTGGGGTGAGCGGCTGGCGCTGGCGGTGGAATACGTCGGGCTGGTGCTGGTCTTCCTGGCCTACGGCGGGATCTACTACTTCGGCTGGGGCGTCATGCTGGCGGCGGGGCTGTACGTCGTCGATCACATGCTTTTCGCGCTGGCGCTGGCGCTGAAGACCTACTTCCAGAAGATCGCCGATCCGCGTGACATCGCGCCCACCGCGGCGGTGGCCTTTACGATCAACCATATCGCGGCGGTCTTCCTGCCGGCGCTTCTGGGCTATCTGTGGCTGGCCTCGCCGGCGGCGGTCTTCTTCCTGGCGGCGGCCATGGCGGGGGTGTCGCTGCTGCTGGCGCTGCTGATCCCGCGCCACCCGGCGCCGGGGGCCGAGACGATCCTTTCGCGCCCCCTGGCCGCCCCGGCGGAATAGGGCCCGGCCCCGCGGCCCCGCTTGACGCAGCCGCGGGCGCGGCCTACCGGGGCGCGACAGCCTTGGAGAGAGCCATGCCCACCTACACCGCCTTCACCACCCTTGCCGGCCAGCAGCCCGCCGAAGCCCTCGGCGCGGCGATGGAGCGGCTGGAGCCGGAACCCTCGGGGATCGGCGTCTTCGAGATGGAAGACGGCTCGGGCCTGTGGGAGATCGGCGGCTATTTCACCGAGGCGCCCGACACCGCGGCGCTGGACCTGCTGGCGGCGGCCTTCGGGGCCAAGCCCTTCGTCGTCAGCGAACTGCCCGAGACCGACTGGGTGGCCAAGGTGCGCCGCGAGCTGGCACCGGTGGAGGCGGGGCGCTTCTTCGTCTACGGCAGCCACGA
>JBPEXR010000157.1:0-5283 GCA_052031355.1 Paracoccaceae bacterium | reverse complement strand
GGCGCGCGCTGGCAGCCTGCAGGCGCGCGCGGCGGCGCTGCGCGGCGCGCCGGTGATCGACCCGGCCGCCCGCCGCCGCCTGGCGCAGCGCCCGGGCTAGGCCTGCGCCCCCTGCAACCCCGGCTTTCCCCGCCCGCCGCCGGCCCCGGCGGCGATTGCACCGCGCCGCGTTCCCGGCTACATCGCGCCAAGGCCGCAGCGCGGCGGCCCCCACCAGCCAGACAGGAGCCCGCCCATGTCCGACGCCCCCCTTCGCCTAGGTATCGCAGGTCTCGGCACCGTGGGCACCGGCGTGGTGCGCATCGTGCGCCAGAAGGCCAACCTGCTGGCCGCCCGCACCGGCCGGCAGGTGGAAATCACCGCCGTCTCTGCCCGGACCCGTGACAAGGACCGGGGCGTCAACCTTTCCCACTACGCCTGGGAGGATGATCCCGTCGCCCTTGCCCGGCGCGACGACGTGGATGTCTTCGTCGAGTTGATGGGCGGCTCCGACGGGCCCGCCAAGGCCGCGACCGAGGCCGCGATCGCCGCCGGCAAGGACGTGGTGACCGCCAACAAGGCGATGCTCGCCCTGCACGGCCAGGCCCTGGCCGAAGCCGCCGAGGCCGAGAACCGCGTGATCCGCTTCGAGGCCGCGGTCGCCGGCGGCATCCCGGTGGTCAAGGCCCTGACCGAGGGGCTGGCGGGCAACGACATCACCCGCGTGATGGGCGTGATGAACGGCACCTGCAATTACATCCTGACGCGGATGGAAAGCGCCGGCCTGCCCTACGAGGAAGTCTTCGAGGAGGCGAACGCCCTGGGCTACCTGGAGGCGGACCCGCAGCTTGACGTGGGCGGCATCGACGCCGGGCACAAGCTGGCGCTTCTGGCCTCGATCGCCTTCGGCACGCGGGTCGATTTCGCCTCGGTCGAGTTGGAGGGCATCGGCGAGGTCACCATCGCCGACATCCGCCACGCGGCGGACCTTGGCTTCCGCATCAAGCTGCTGGGCGTGGCGCAGATGACCGGGCGCGGGCTGGAGCAGCGCATGTCGCCCTGCCTCGTGCCGGCAAACTCGGCCCTGGGCCAGCTGGAGGGCGGCACCAACATGACGGTGCTGGAGGGCGACCAGGTCGGCCAGATCGTGCTGCGCGGCGCCGGCGCGGGGTCGGGCCCCACCGCCAGCGCGGTGATGGCCGACGTGCTGGAGATCGCGCGCGGCACGCGGATGCCGACCTTCGGCATGGCCGCCACCCAGCTGCAGCCCGCCAAGCCGGCGAAAAGCGCGACGCCCGCGCCCTACTACCTGCGCATGGCGCTGCACGACAAGCCGGGCGCCCTGGCCCGCATCGCGACCGTGCTGGGCGAATGCGGGATCTCCATCGACCGGATGCGCCAGTACCGGCACGAGGACGACACCGCGCCGGTGGTCATCGTCACCCACAAGACGACCCGCGACGCGCTGGACCGCGCGCTGGAGCAGATGCCCGCGACCGGCGTCCTCTCGGCCCCGCCCGTGGTCCTGCGCATCGAGAATGTCTGACGCCGCGCCCGCCGGCGGGCCGCTGCCCGCGGTGCTGGCCGTGCTGCCCTGGCCCGCCCGGGGAGAGGTGCTGCTGGTGCGCCGCCGCAACCCGCCCGACGCCGGGCTTTGGGGTTTTCCCGGTGGCCACGTGGAGGCGGGCGAAACCCTGGCAGAGGCCGCCATGCGCGAAATGGCGGAGGAGACCGGCCTGGCGGTCGAGGCGGGCGCCGAGATCGGCCGCCTGGTCCTGGCCCCCGGCAGCCGCCCCGGCCTGCCCGCCCGCGGCTTCGCCCTGCACGCCATCCTGTGCCGACTGGCCGAGGGGCGCGGCGCCGGGGCCCCGCCCGCGCCCGAGGCCGCCAGCGACGTGGACGCCGCCGCCTGGGTCACCCCGGAGGCCATGGCGCGGGGCGAGGTCGCCACCAGCGACGGCGTCGAGGATCTGGCCCGCCGCGCGCTGCAGATCGCCGCGCAGCCCCGCGGCACCTGAGGGCCGCGCCGCCGAACCCGGCGCAGCCCTGGCTGCCGGCAGCGGCGCCTGCGCCCCCGTGGCGCCCCCGTGGCACCCCCTCCCCCCACGGCCCGCTTGCCCCCGCCCGCATGGGCGCGGTAGGAACGAGCCCAAGCACAAGCAACGAATGGACAGACCATGAGCGCAGCCGCCTCCGCCGCCCCGGCCGACGAATTCCACGACCGCATGCTCTCGCTCGGGCTCGCCCGGGTGTCCGAAGCCGCGGCCATCGCCTCGGCCAGCCTGATCGGGCGCGGCGACGAGAAGGCCGCCGACCAGGCCGCCGTCAACGCCATGCGCGACCAGCTGAACAAGCTGGACATCGCCGGCACCGTGGTGATCGGCGAGGGCGAGCGCGACGAGGCGCCGATGCTCTACATCGGCGAGGAAGTCGGCTCGGGCAAAGGGCCGGGCGTGGATATCGCGCTGGACCCGCTGGAGGGCACCACGCTGACCGCCAAGGACATGCCCAACGCGCTGACCGTCATCGCCATGGGGCCGCGCGGCTCGATGCTGCATGCGCCGGACGTCTACATGGACAAGCTGGCGATCGGCCCGGGCTACCCCGAGGGGATCGTCAGCCTGGACATGCCGCCCGCCACCCGCGTCTCGGCCCTGGCCACCGAGAAAGGCTGCGATCCGCGCGACATCACCGTCTGCATCCTTGAACGCCCCCGGCACGAGGAGTTGATCGCCGAGGTCCGCTCGACCGGGGCGGCGATCCGGCTGATCACCGATGGCGACGTCGCGGGCGTCATGCATTGCGCCGAGGCCGAGAAGACCGGCATCGACATGTACATGGGCTCCGGCGGCGCGCCGGAGGGGGTGCTGGCCGCGGCGGCGCTGAAATGCATGGGCGGGCAGATCTTCGGCCGGCTGATGTTCCGCAACGCGGACGAGAAGGCGCGCGCCGAGAAGGCCGGGATCACCGACCTCGACCGCGTCTATGCGCGCGACGACATGGTGACGCGCGACGTGATCTTCGCCGCCACCGGGGTGACCGGCGGCTCGCTGCTGCCCGGCATCAAGCGCGAGCCCGGCTGGGTCACCACGCAGACGCTGCTGATGCGCTCGAAAACCGGCTCGGTGCGGCGGATGGAATACCGCCACCCGCTGCGCTGAGGGACGGCGGCGTGCAGGGCTGCGACGGCAAACAGGCAAGGGTGACCGGGGCGTGAGCTTTCTTGGGGTCGCAAGCTCGCTGACCGGGCGGCGCTGGGTCGGCCCGGGGACCGAGGCCGACCGGGCCGCCCAGGCGATGGGCCAGCAGACCGGCCTGCCCCCCGCCCTTTGCGCCACGCTGGTGCGCTGCGGCGTCGCCCCCGAGGAGGCGGCGCGCTACCTCGAGCCGCAGCTGCGCGACCTGCTGCCCGACCCGCGCAGCCTGCGCGACATGCAGCCCGCCGCCGCGCGGTTCCTCGCGGCGGTCAGCCGGCGCCAGCGCATGGCGATCTTCGCCGATTACGACGTCGACGGCGGCGCCTCCGCGGCGCTGCTGCTGTGGTGGCTGCGCGCCATGGGGCGCGAGGCGACGCTCTACATCCCCGACCGCATCGACGAGGGTTACGGCCCCAACGTTCCCGCCATGCAGCGCCTGGCGCGGGACCACGACCTGATCCTTTGCGTCGATTGCGGCACGTTGAGCCACGAGGCGATCGCCGCCGCGCAGGGCGCCGATGTCGTGGTGCTGGACCACCACCTGGGCGGCGAGACGCTGCCCCCCGCCTACGCGGTGGTGAACCCAAACCGGCAGGACGAGGACGGCGCGCTGGCGCACCTCTGCGCCGCCTCGGTCGTCTTCCTGATGCTGGTCGAGGCGAACCGCCAGCTGCGCGAGGCCGGCCAGCAGGGCCCGGACCTGATGGCGCTGCTGGACCTCGTGGCCCTCGCCACGGTGGCGGACGTGGCGCCGCTGACCGGGGTCAACCGCGCGCTGGTCCGGCAGGGCCTGCGGATCATGGCGCGGCGCGAACGGCCCGGGCTGAAGGCGCTGGCCGACAGCGCGCGCCTCGACACCGCGCCCAGCGCCTACCACCTGGGCTTCGTGCTGGGCCCGCGGGTCAACGCCGGCGGCCGCGTCGGGCGTGCCGATCTGGGCGCGCGCCTTCTGGCCTGCGCCGACGAGGCCGAGGCGCAATCCCTCGCCGCCCGCCTGGAGGAGCTGAACGCCGAGCGCCGCGAGATCGAGGCCCAGGTCCGCGCCGCGGCGCTGGAGCAAGCCGAGGCGCGCGGCCTCGATGCGCCGCTGGTCTGGGCCGCCGGCGAAGGCTGGCACCCGGGCGTCGTCGGCATCGTCGCCTCGCGCCTCAAGGAGCTGACGAACCGCCCGGCCATCGTGATCGGGCTGGAAGGGGCCGAGGGCAAGGGCTCGGGCCGGTCGGTCACCGGGATCGACCTTGGCGCGCAGGTGCAGCGGCTGGCCGCGGACGGGCTGCTGCTGAAAGGCGGGGGGCACAAGATGGCCGCCGGGCTGACCGTGGCCCGCGACAAGCTGGAGCCCGCGATGGAACGCCTGGCCGAGCTGCTGGAGCGGCAGGGCGCCGGCAACCTCGGCCCGCGCGATCTGCGCCTCGATTCGGTGCTCATGCCCGGCGCCGCCACGCCCGAGCTGATCGCCGAGCTGGACCGCGCCGGCCCCTTTGGCGCCGGCATCCCCGCGCCGCGCTTCGCACTGCCTGATGTCGCCCTCAGCAGCTGCCGGCGCATCGGCGAGAGCCACCTCAAGCTGGCCTGCGGCGACGGCATGGGCGGCCGGGTGGAGGCGATTTCCTTCGGCGCCTTCGACGGCCCCCTGGGCGCGGCGCTGGAGGGGCACGGCGGCGCCCGCTTCCACCTCGCCGGGCGGCTGGAGATCAACCACTGGGGCGGGCGCCAGCGCGTGCAGCTGCGCCTCGAAGACGCTGCACCCGCCACGCAAAGCCATTGATAACGCTTGCTTAACCCAGCCTCGCCGCTTTCCCGGGGCGGATGAAAAAAATCCGAAAAAGGGGCAAATTTCTGCTTGCACCCCCCGGCGCTCTCCCCTAGATATCCGCTCACGCCACGCGGCGATGGCCCGTTCGTCTATCGGTTAGGACGCCAGGTTTTCAACCTGGAAAGAGGGGTTCGATTCCCCTACGGGCTGCCACCGCGCGGCGTTTGTTTTTCCCGCACATTGCTGAATTGCCCGCAGGCGGCCTGCCGCACCACCGCGATTTCTGCGGCGGCTTTTCTGGCGTGCCCCCCCAAAGCAAAACGGCGACCCCGCGAAGGGCCGCCGCTCAAA
>JBPEXR010000156.1:0-1894 GCA_052031355.1 Paracoccaceae bacterium | reverse complement strand
TGTCTGCCGTTGCCTTGGCGGCGCTCAGGCCGCCTTCAGAACCTTCTGGGGCGAGATCACGTCGATCCCCAGCGCCCGCCCGACGGCGTAGTAGGTCAGCTGCCCGGCGTGCACGTTCAGCCCGGCCAGCAGGTGCGGATCGTCGGCGCAGGCCTGCCGCCAGCCCTTGTCCGCCAGCGCCAGCATGAAAGGCATCGTGGCGTTGCCCAGCGCCAGGGTCGAGGTGCGCGCCACGGCGCCCGGCATGTTCGCCACGCAGTAGTGCATGATGCCGTCGACCTCGTAGATCGGGTCCTGGTGGGTCGTGGGGCGCGAGGTCTCGAAACAGCCGCCCTGGTCGATGGCCACATCGACGATGGCCGCGCCGGGCTTCATGTCCGACAGCTGCGCCCGGGTGACCAGCTTGGGCGCCGCCGCGCCGGGGATCAGCACCGCGCCGATCACCATGTCCGCCTCCATCACCGCCTCGGCGGTATTGGCGGCGCTGGCGTAGCGGGTGGTGAAGGTGCCGCCGAAGACATCGTCGAGATAGCGCATCCGCGGCAGCGAGCGGTCCAGCACCGTGACCTGCGCGCCCATGCCCGCGGCCACCCGCGCCGCGTGGGTGCCGACCACGCCGCCGCCGATCACCGCGACTTTCGCCGGGTTCACCCCCGGCACACCGCCCATCAGCACGCCGCGCCCGCCGTTGGCCTTCTGCAGCGTCCAGGCGCCCATCTGCGGCGCCAGCTTGCCGGCGACTTCCGACATCGGGGCCAGCAGCGGCAGGCCGCCGCGGTCGTCGGTCACGGTCTCATAGGCGATGGCGGTGCAGCCCGATTCCAGCAGATCGCGCGTCTGCTCCGGGTCCGGGGCCAGGTGCAGGTAGGTGAACAGCAACTGCCCCTCGCGCAGCATCTTTCGCTCGACCGCCTGCGGCTCCTTCACCTTCACGATCATCTCGGCCTCGGCGAAAAGCTCCTCCGCGGTCTCCACCAGCCGGGCGCCGGCGGCCTCGTAGGCGCTGTCCTCGAAGCCCGCGCCGGCCCCGGCGCCGCGCTCGATCAGCACCTCGTGGCCGTGGGCGATGGCCTCCTGCGCCGCGCCCGGCGTCACGCCGACGCGAAACTCCTGCGGCTTGATTTCCTTCGGGCATCCGATCTTCATGGCTCTTTCCCCTCGTCGAGCATTCTTCCCTGCGGCGGATTGTCCCACGCCAACCGCGCAAAAGGGTTGAAATTTTGCCCTGCGCGCCGGCGCAATGGGGTGATAGATTGCGCGAAAGCGCCCATTCATCGAAGGAACCGCCGCACATGCCCCTTGACGCGATAGATCGCCGTATACTGACGGTCCTGCAGGGCGACGGGCGCATCTCCAACGCCGACCTTTCGGAAAAGGTAGCCCTTTCGGCCAGCGCCTGCCACCGCCGGGTCCAGCGGCTGGAGGCCGAGGGCTATATCGCCGGCTACGTCGCGCTGCTGAACAAGCGCAAGCTGGGCATGCCCGCCACCGTCTTCGTGGAGATCACCCTGCAGGCGCAGGCCGACGAGGTGCTGGAGGCCTTCGAGACCGCCATCGCCCGCGTCCCCGAGGTGCTGGAATGCCACCTGATGGCCGGCAGCGCCGATTACATCCTGAAGATCGCGGTGGAGGATACCGAGGATTTCGCCCGCATCCACCGCCAGTACCTGACCCGCCTGCCGGGGGTGGCACAGATGCAATCCAGCTTCGCCCTGCGCACCGTCTGCGAGACGACCGCCCTGCCCGTCTGACCTGCCCCGTCCTGCCTGACCAGTTCGTCTGGCCCGCCTTCGCCTTGCGCCCCCCGGCGCGCCGACTAATCTGGCGCCAGGGAGGGGCCCATGGACTTCGATTACATCATCGTCGGCGCCGGCAGCGCCGGTTGCGTGCTCGC
>JBPEXR010000155.1:0-4307 GCA_052031355.1 Paracoccaceae bacterium | reverse complement strand
CAAATACTCCACGGGGGTGCGGGGGTGTGAAACCCCCGCCGCGCCGCCGCCCGCCCCGCCGCGCCACCACGCGCCACCTACACACCGCCCCGCGGCGGAACCCCGCCCCCGCCTCGCGGATTGGTCAGGCATGTCCTTCCGCCGCCGTTTCCTCAGCGAACCCGTGTTGATGCTGGCCCTTGCGCTGGCGGGTCTGGGCTTCTGGGGCTTCATCGAACTGGCCGACGAGGTACGCGAGGGGGCGACGCGCAGCTTCGACGAGGCGATCCTGCTGGCCCTGCGCACCCCTGGCGATCTGGCCGACCCGCTGGGCCCGCCCTGGATCGAGGAGATGGGCCGCGACCTGACGGCACTGGGCGGCATCGCGGTGCTGACCATGCTGACCCTGGCCGCGGCCGGCTTCACCGCGCTGCAGGGCCATTGGCGGGCGACGCTTTTCCTGCTGGCCTCGGTCGGCACCGGGCTGCTGGCCTCGACGCTGGCCAAGGCCGGCTTCGACCGTGCCCGGCCGGAGCTGGTGCCCTACGACAGCGCGGTCTATTCCTCCAGCTTCCCCTCGGGCCATTCGATGATGGCGGCGGTCGCCTACCTCACGCTGGCGCTGCTGGTGGGGCGGGTGCTGCCCTCGCGGGTGCTGCGCGGCTATCTGCTGCTGCTGGCGGCGATCACCGTTCTGCTGGTGGGGGTCAGCCGCGTCTACGTCGGCGTGCACTGGCCGACGGACGTTCTGGCGGGCTGGGCCGGGGGCGCCGCCTGGGCCGCGCTGTGCGCCGGGATCGCCCGCGCCCTGGGCCGCCGCGGCGATATCGAGCCGGATTGCCTGGGCGACGACCGCCCGTCGCCCTGATCGCGGGACGGCCCCGTGCCCGGCCGGGGCCCGCGCCGGGCATCAGCCCGTGACACCCCGGCCCGGCGGCGTTAAGTAGGCCGCATCGACACCAATGTCGCCGTCCGAGATTCGGAGCTTGCCCTCGTGTCCAGCCAGCCGCCCGTGACCCGCGCCGCCGCCCTCCCCCCGCAGCCGGAGGCCGCCGGCCCGCCGCGCCGGGCCTGCCTGCCCCCGGCCCATCCCTTCGACACCAGCCACCTGCGCGATGCGGGGATGGACGACAAGCTGAAGGAGGAATGCGGCGTCTTCGGGGTGATCGGCGTGGCCGATGCGGCCAACTTCGTCGCCCTGGGCCTGCACGCACTGCAGCACCGCGGGCAGGAGGCCGGGGGCATCGTGGCGCATGACCCGGTGCAGGGCTTCAACTCCGCCCGCCGCTTCGGCTACGTGCGCGACAACTTCACCTCCGCCTCGCTGATGGAGACGCTGCCGGGGCCGCTGGCCATCGGGCATGTGCGCTATTCCACCGCCGGCTCCAAGGGGCAGACGGCGATCCGCGACGTGCAGCCCTTCTTCGGCGAGTTCTCGATGGGCGGCGCGGCGATCGCGCACAACGGCAACATCACCAACGCCGAGGCGTTGCGGCGCGAGTTGATCGAGCGCGGCTCGATCTTCCAAAGCTCCTCGGACAGCGAATGCATCATCCACCTGATGGCCCGCTCGCTGCAGCGCAACATCCCCGAGCGGATGGAGGATGCGCTGCGCCGGGTCGAGGGCGCCTTCTCGGTCGTGGCGATGACCCGCACCAAGCTGATCGGCGTGCGCGATCCGCTGGGCGTGCGCCCGCTGGTGCTGGGCCGCGTCGGCGACGGCTGGGCGCTGAGTTCGGAGACCTGCGCCCTCGACATCATCGGGGCCGAGTTCGTGCGCGAGATCGAGCCGGGCGAGATGGTCGTCATCACCGAGCGCGGCGTCGAGAGCCTGCGCCCCTTCCGCCCGCAGGCGCCGCGCTTCTGCATCTTCGAGCATGTCTATTTCAGCCGCCCCGATTCCATCATCGGCGGCCGCTCCGTCTACGAGACGCGGCGCCAGATCGGGGTGGAACTGGCCAAGGAAAGCCCGGTGGAGGCCGACCTCGTCTGCCCGGTGCCCGACAGCGGCACGCCGGCGGCCATCGGCTTTTCGCAGGAATCGGGGATTCCCTACGCCATGGGGATCATCCGCAACCAGTACATGGGCCGCACCTTCATCGAGCCGACCGAGCAGATCCGCGACATGGGCGTGCGGCTGAAGCTGAACGTCAACCGCGCGCTGATCGCCGGCAAGCGGGTGATCCTGGTCGACGATTCGGTGGTGCGCGGCACCACCAGCCGCAAGATCAAGCAGATGATCCTGGACGCCGGCGCGCGCGAGGTGCATTTCCGCATTGCCTCGCCGCCGACCGCCTGGCCCTGTTTCTACGGCGTCGACACGCCCCAGCGCGAGAAGCTGCTCGCCGCGACGATGAGCGCCGAGGAAATGCGCCAGCACCTGGCGGTGGACAGCCTGAAGTTCATCTCGCTCGACGGGCTCTACCGCGCCGTGGGCGAGGCGCAGGGCCGCGACAGCGCCTGCCCGCAATATTGCGATGCCTGCTTCAGCGGCGATTACCCCGTGGCCCCCAGCGACATGATCGACAAGGGGTTCGAGGTGAAGAACGCCGCCGAATAAGCGCGCCCCGCGCCTTTGCGGCGGCCCGGCGTCCCGGCCCGGCGGCCTGCGCGGCAACGGGTTGCGCGCACCGGCGGCCCGCGCGGCCCGCGCCGGCCCCCCGCCCGCCGGAGCCGTCTTGACGGCGGCCCCGAATGCGCGCATGTCCCCGCCCATGACACAGAAGATTGCCCTCGTGACCGGCGCCTCCCGCGGCCTCGGCGCCGCGCTGGCCGAAGTGCTGGCCGAAACCCACCACGTCGTCGCCGTGGCGCGCACCACCGGCGCGCTGGAGGAGCTGGACGACCGCATCCAGGCCAAGGGCGGCAGCGCCACGCTGGCGCCGATGGACATCACCGAGGCCGCCGCCATGGCGCAGCTTTGCCGCTCGATCCACGACCGCTGGGGTGCGCTGGACCTCTGGGCGCATACGGCGGTCCATGCCGCGCCCCTGTCGCCCGCCGCCTCGATCGACGCGCGCGACTGGCAGAAATCCTTTAACATCAACGCCGGCGCCCTGGGCCACCTGGTGCCCTACGTGGCGCCGCTTCTGGGCACCGAGGGCCGCGCGCTGTTCTTCGAGGATGCCCGCGCGGGCGAGAAGTTCTTCGGCGCCTACGGGGCCAGCAAGGCCGCGCAGATCGCGCTCGCCCGCTCCTGGGCCGCGGAGACGCAGCGCACCGGGCCGCGCGTGCACATCCTCGCCCCCGCGCCCATGCCCACCGCGACCCGCGCGCGCTTCTTCCCGGGCGAGGACCGCGCCCCCCTCGCCGACCCGCGCGCGGAAGCCCGGCGCCTGCTGGCGGAAGTCTAGCGCCGAGATTGGGCCCTGACCCCGCGCCCGCCGCACCGCGACCAGTGCGCGCCGGTTTAGGGGGCAAGGACCGCGGGCCCTTGACCGAGCGCGCCGCGGCCCAGTGACGGTAGGCTGCCATCCAGCCTCGGCGCCGTCTGTGGGCGTGTGATCGGCCCCGCGCCCCTGCCCGCTACGGCCCGCGCACGCATCTCCCCATGGGGCGACCGCTTGCCGCTGTCTGTCCTTGGCAATGAAGCCCGGCCCAAGGTCGAACGGGAGAGAGGGCCGGGCCCGGCAGTCCGTTCAGGTGTGCGATAGTCCCACACCGGCACCCTACCTTGAAACCCGCGCGCGCTCCTGCCCACCATCCAAGGCGCAGGCGCACGACGACCACCACCCCCTCCCGAACCCGCCGCCACCCCGACCGTCGCAGGAAGGCCGCGCCCCGCCGCGCGCGGCCCCGGCCGCCGGCCCGATCGCTTGCTCCGGCCCCCGCGCTTCTCTATTGAATGGCGCAAGGATCTCCGGGGGGCCCATGCGCATACTCATCACCAACGACGACGGGATAAACGCACCGGGCCTCGCCGTGCTGGAGAAGATCGCGCAGGAGCTTGCCGGCCCCGAGGGCGAGGTCTGGACCGTCGCCCCGGCCTTCGAGCAATCGGGCGTGGCGCATTGCATCAGCTACACCCACCCGACGATGATCGCCGAGCTGGGCCCGCGCCGCTTCGCCGCCGAAGGCTCGCCCGCCGATTGCGTGCTGGCCGGCGTGCACGAGGTGCTGGCCGACATGGACCCGGACCTGGTGCTTTCCGGCGTCAACCGCGGCAACAACTCGGCCGAGAACGCGCTCTACTCCGGCACGCTGGGCGGGGCGATGGAGGCGGCGCTGCAGGGCCTGCCGGCGATTGCCCTGTCGCAGTTCTACGGGCCCGCCAACGCCGGCCTCGACAACCCCTTCGAGGCGGCCGAGGTGCATGGCGCCGCGGTGGT
>JBPEXR010000154.1:0-3587 GCA_052031355.1 Paracoccaceae bacterium | reverse complement strand
GCGACCAGCGGGTGCAGCTAAGGGGTAACGGGGGCCGGTGCGCTGGCCCCCGGCGACGTCCGGGCCGCAGGCAGAACAAGACTATCGAGCGGTGAAAATGGTGAGCCTGGACGGCGAAACTCAAAGGGGCCAACGGCCCCTTTTTCTTTTGCAGCCAGCCGGTTAGCGCGCGCGGCTAAAGCGGTAGCTCCGTCGTCTCCTTGATCTCCTCCATCACGAAGGAGGCCGAGACATCCGACATCGGCACCCGCGAGATGAGGTCCTGGTACAGCCGGTCGTAGCCGGCCATGTCCGGCACCCGGGCCTTCACCAGGTAATCCAGGTCGCCGCTCATCCGGTAGACGCCCAGCACCTCGGGCATGGCGCGGGTGGCGCGGGCGAAGCGGGTCAGCCAGTCCTTCTCGTGCCGGTTGGTGCGGATCTGCATGTAGACCATCAGCCCCAGGCCCAGTTTCTGCGGGTCCAGCAGGGCGACGCGGCCGCGGATCACCCCGGCTTCCTCCAGCGCCTTCAGCCGCCGCCAGCAGGCGTTGCGCGACAGGCCGACCTCGGCCCCCAGCGCCTCCAGCGACAGCGAGGCATCCTTCTGCAGGGCGCGCAGAATCTTCCGGTCCAGGGTGTCAAGTTTCTCCATATCCCGCATTCTGACGTGACATCTTCCCGCGATCAACCGGTTCGCCGCGCTACTTTGGGAGGCTTGCGCGCAGCTGACCCGGTAGACTGCCCAAAAGCCCAGGAGGATAGAATGATTGCACGCCTGTTCATCGATCACCCCCGCCAGGTGGGGGAGAGCTACGTCGAACACGCCGGTTTCGCCGCGCGGTTCTCGGCCAAGCTGATGCTGGCCGCCGGCGCGGCGCTGGTGCACGCGGTGCTGCCCTTCCTGTTCCAGCGCACCGCCAGCCGCATCGTGGCCGACCTCTACGCCAAGACCCACAACCGCGGCAGCTAGGAACGCAGGGCTTAGCCCGGAAACGCGAACGGGGGCCCGAAGGCCCCCGTTTTTTTCGTCGGCTGCAGCGCGGCTTAGCCGGCCAGCGCCTTGTTCAGGTTCTCGTCGACCTTCTCCAGGAAGCCCATGGTGGTCAGCCACTTCTGGTCGGGGCCGACCAGCAGCGCCAGGTCCTTGGTCATGAAGCCCGATTCCACGGTATCGACGACGACCTTCTCCAGCGTTTCGGCAAAGTGCTTCAGCTGCTCGTTGCCGTCCAGCTTGGCGCGGTGCTTCAGACCGCCGGTCCAGGCGTAGATCGAGGCGATCGAGTTGGTCGAGGTTTCCTCGCCGCGCTGGTGCTGGCGGTAGTGACGGGTCACGGTGCCATGCGCCGCTTCCGCCTCGACGATCTTGCCATCGGGGGTCATCAGCTGGCTGGTCATCAGGCCGAGGCTGCCGAAGCCCTGGGCCACGGTGTCGGACTGCACGTCGCCGTCGTAGTTCTTGCACGCCCAGACGAAGCCGCCCGACCACTTCATCGCCGCCGCAACCATGTCGTCGATCAGGCGGTGCTCGTAGGTGATGCCGGCCTTCTTGAAGTCCTCTTCGAACTCTTCCTCGTAGACCTTCTGGAAGATGTCCTTGAAGCGGCCATCATAGACTTTCATGATGGTGTTCTTGGTCGACAGGTAGACCGGCCAGCCCATCTTCAGGCCATAGTTCATCGAGGCGCGGGCGAAGTCGTAGATCGACTGGTCGAGGTTGTACATGCCCATGTAGACGCCGGCCGAGGGTGCGTCGTAGACCTCGCGCTCGATCACCTCGCCGTCTTCGCCGACGAACTTCAGGCTCAGCTTGCCGGGCCCGGGGAACTTGATGTCGGTGGCGCGGTACTGGTCGCCGAAGGCGTGACGGCCGATGACGATCGGCTGGGTCCAGCCCGGAACCAGGCGCGGCACGTTCTTGCAGATGATCGGCGCGCGGAAGACGACGCCGCCCAGGATGTTGCGGATCGTGCCGTTGGGCGAGCGGTACATGCGCTTGAGGCCGAATTCCTCGACGCGCGCCTCGTCGGGCGTGATGGTGGCGCATTTCACGCCGACGCCGACTTCCTTGATCTTCTCGGCCGCGTCCACGGTGATCTGGTCGTCGGTCTCGTCCCGCGCCTCGATGCCGAGGTCGTAGTACAGCAGGTCGATGTCGAGATACGGCGTGATCAGCTTTTTCTTGATGAAGTCCCAGATGATCCGGGTCATCTCGTCGCCGTCGAGCTCGACGACGGGGTTTTCCACCTTGATCTTGGTCATAGGGCGCCCCTCTTTCTGTGGTGTCGCGATTCCGGTGTTCGGGCGGGTGATACCGCAAAGCCGGGACGCTGGAAAGATCGTATGCGAATGTATACCGGGCGGTTCTTGCCGCACCGCGCCGAAGGGCAGGGGGCGGGCGCCTTTCCGCCTAGCTTGCGCCTAGCCCCAGGCCACCGCGGCGAGGCAGACCAGCACCCCCGCAGTCAGCACCAGGCGCAGCCGCATCCACCAGCGCGGCGCCAGGCCCGCGCGCTGGAAGGCGAAATCCAGCAGCAAGAGCCCCGCGAACCCCGCCATCAGCGCCCGCGCCGCCTGGGCGCTGCCGCCGCCCACGGCGACAAAGGCCCAAAGCGCCGGCAGGACGGAGACCGCGTAGAAGCCCCAGGCCCCGCGGCCCGCGCGGGTGGCAAAGCCCCACAGCACGCCGGACATGAAGCTCAGGATCACCGAGCCGTAGAAGACCGCGACATAGCCGCCGGCAAAGCGCGGGCCCAGCGCGGCGCGCCCCCAGTCGGCCAGCGCCGGCGACAGGCTGCTCGCCGCGCCCCAGGCGAAGGGCAGCAGCCCGGCCAGGCCCAGCGCCAGCGGCGCGCGCGGCACCCCGCGCAACAGGTTCATGCAGGCTCGCGCAGCACGCGCGGCACCTTGAAGTTCACCCGCTCGACGGCCGTCTCGACCATCTCGATGGTCACGTTGAACCGCTCGCGGAAGGCGGCGATCACCTCGTCCACCAGCACTTCGGGGGCCGAGGCGCCGGCGGTCAGCCCCACCGCGCCCACATCACCCAGCGCACGCCAGTCGATGTCGCCGGCGCGCTGGACCAGCTGCGCATAATTGCACCCCGCCTTCGCCGCCACTTCCACCAGCCGCTTGGAGTTGGAGGAGTTCGGTGCCCCGACCACGAGCAGCGCCTCGACCCGCGGCGCGATCTCCTTGACCGCGGCCTGCCGGTTGGTGGTCGCGTAACAGATGTCTTCCTTGTGCGGCCCGATGATCTGCGGGAAGCGCGCCTTGAGGGCGGCGACGATCTCGGCGGTGTCATCGACCGACAGGGTGGTCTGGGTGACATAGGCCAGCCGCGCCGGGTCGCGCACCTCGACATGCGCCACGTCCTGCGGCGTCTCGACCAGCAGCACCTCGCCCTCGGGCAGCTGGCCCATCGTGCCTTCCGTCTCCGGATGGCCCGCATGGCCGATCATGATCATCTGCAGCCCCGCGGCGTGGTGCCGCTCTGCCTCGACATGCACCTTGGAGACCAGCGGGCAGGTGGCATCGACATAGACCATCTGCCGCCGTTCGGCCGCCGCCGGCACCGCCTTCGGCACCCCGTGGGCCGAGAAGATCAC
>JBPEXR010000153.1:0-3835 GCA_052031355.1 Paracoccaceae bacterium | reverse complement strand
CCCGAGTGCAGCACGCGCACGCGCACCTCGTCGTTGCCGATCTTCTCCATCGCCTGGACGATCGCCTCGGCAGAGCCCTGAACGTCGGCCTTCACCAGGATCGGCATCTCGGTGACGTTCTCGTCTTCCTTGGCCTTGGCCATCAGCTGCTCGAGCGAGGTGGCGGCGCCGGCGGCGGCGCGCTTCTCCTTGGCGGCGCTCTCGCGGTACTCGGCGATCTCGCGGGCCTGGGCCTCGGTCTCGACGACGTTCAGAACGTCGCCCGCCTCGGGCGTGCCGTTGAGGCCGAGCACCTCCACCGGGACCGAGGGTCCGGCTTCCTTCACCCGTTCGCCACGGTCGTTGATCAGCGCCCGCACGCGGCCCCACTGCTCGCCCACGACGAAGATGTCGCCCTGGCGCAGCGTGCCGTGCTTGATGAGAACCGTGGCCACCGGGCCGCGGCCGACGTCGAGCTGGGCCTCGATCACGGCGCCTTCGGCGGCGCGGTCGGGGTTGGCCTTCAGCTCCAGGATCTCGGCCTGCAGGGCGATGGCTTCCAGAAGCTCTTCAAGGCCCTGGCCGGAGATCGCGGAGACCTCCACGTCCTGCACGTCGCCCGACAGCTTCTCGACGATCACCTCGTGCTGCAACAGGTCGGTGCGCACCTTGTCGGGGTTCGCCTCGGGCTTGTCGATCTTGTTGATCGCCACGATCATCGGCACTTCGGCCGCCTTGGCGTGGTTGATCGCCTCGATGGTCTGGGGCATCACCGCGTCGTCGGCGGCCACCACCAGAACCACGATGTCCGTCACCTGGGCCCCGCGGGACCGCATGGAGGTGAAGGCCGCGTGGCCGGGCGTGTCGAGGAAGCTCAGCACCGCGCCGCTTTCCGTCGTCACCTGGTAGGCGCCGATGTGCTGCGTGATGCCGCCGGCCTCGCCGGAGACGACCTTGGTGTTGCGGATCGCGTCGAGCAGCGAGGTCTTGCCGTGGTCGACGTGGCCCATGATGGTGATGACCGGCGGACGCGGCTTGAGGTCCTCGGGCTTGTCCTCGACCTGCTTGATCACGTCCTCGACGTCGGCGTCGGAGACGCGCACCACGCGGTGGCCGAATTCCTCGATGATCAGCTCGGCGGTGTCGGCGTCGATGGTCTGGTTCTGGGTGACCATCATGCCGTTCTGCATCAGCGCCTTGACCACCTCGGCCACGCGTTCGGCCATGCGGTTCGCCAGTTCCGAGACGACGATGGTCTCGGGCAGCTGGACGTCGCGGACGACCTTCTCGCGCTCGACGTTCTGGCCCATGGCCTTCTGGCGCGCGCGCTCCTGCTTGCGCTTCATCGCGGCCAGCGACTTCTGCCGCCCGCCGTCGCCGCCACGCAGCGCCTGGTTGAGCGTCAGCTTGCCGGACCGGCGGCCGTCGTCGCGGCCCTTGCCGGCCTTGCGATCGCCGGCGCGGTCGTCGCGCGCGTCCTTCTTGCGCGCCGGGCCAGGCGCCGCGGCGGGCTTGCCGCGCGGGGCTTCGGCCGGGGCGGGGGCGGCGGCGGCGCGCTTGGCGGCGGTTTCCGCCTCGGCCTTGCGGCGCTCCTCTTCCTCGGCTTTCTGGCGGGCGCGTTCCTCGGCCTCGCGCTGCTCGCGTTCCTTGGCTTCCTGCTCGGCGCGGCGGCGCTCACGCTCCTCGGCGCGGGCCTTTTCCTCGGCTTCGCGGCGGGCGGCTTCCTCGGCCTCGCGGGCCTTGGCGGCCTGCACGGCCTTCAGCCGGCGTTCCATCTCCGTGTCGGAGATGCCGGCGGGGCGCTTGGTCTGGGCCGTGGCAGCGGCACCGGGTCCGGTCCCGGGGGCGGGCTTGTTGCCGGCACCGGGCTTGGGCACGACGACGCGCTTGCGCTTCGTCTCCACCACGACGTTCTTCGTGCGTCCGTGGCTGAAACTCTGCTTCACGTTGCCGGAGCGCGGACCACCGCGCAATCCCAAGGTCTTTTTGCCGTCGTTGTCGCTCATATAGCTGTCTTACCCTTTCCGACGGCCCCTGCCGTCGCGATTAGCCGTACGCCCTTCAGTCTTTGCGCTTCCTCTACAACACGCGAGGTGAGTCCGCCAGACGCAAGCGCGCCATGTATCACAGTTTGTCGGCCGAATGCCAACCCGAGCTCATCCGAGGTCAGCCAGCCGATGAATTTGCCGCCGTAGGGCGTGCTGAGCTTGGTCTTGCCGCGGGCCGAGCCGTCGCTGGCCTGGATCAGGACGCGGGCCTCTTCCTTCTGCAGCCAGTCCTTCACCTTCTCGTATCCGGCGACCGCCCGGCCCGACTTGCGGGCCAGGCTGATCAGGTCGACGACGCGCCGGGCGAGCATCGCCTCGACGCGGTCCACCAGGTCCTCGGGGACCTTGACGGGCGCCTTGGCGGCGCGGGCGAAGCCGCCCTTGCGCGCCGCCTTCTCCAGCGCCGCGCGATCGGCGGTGACCCAGATGCCGCGGCCGGGCAGCTTGCCCAGGATGTCGGCGGCGAGCGCGCCGTCGGGCGCGACCACGAATCGGATCATCCCCGCGGTGGGTTTGACCTCGCCCGTGGCGATGCATTTGCGTTCGGGGCCGCTGCCCCGTTCTTCGTCCCTGGCACCGCCACGGCCCATGTTCTGCCCTCCGGTGGGGCGATCAGGCCCCGGTTTCCTCGGTTTCGCCGTCCTCGGACGCCGCCTCGGCGCCCTCTTCGGCCTTCGGCTCCAGCTCCTCCGGGTCGACCCAGCCCAGCAGCACGCGGGCGGTCATCACCATGGATTGCGCTTCCTCGAGGCTGACGTCGAAGGCTTCCAGCAGGCCGTCGTCCTTGACCCGCTCGCCGTTCACGGTGGTCCAGCCGCCGGCCAGTTCCCAGTCCGCGCAGGTGGCGAAATCTTCCAGCGTGGTCACGCCGTCCTTGGCCAGCGCCTCAACCATCTGGGGTGTCAGACCCTCGAATTCAATGAGGCTGTCCTCGGCGCCCAGGGCGCGGGCATTCTCCAGCGCCGCCTTGGCCTGCGCCTCCAGGTGCTCGCGCGCCCGGGTCTGCAGCTCCTCGGCGGTGCCTTCGTCGACGCCGTCGATGACCAGCAGCTCGTCGATCTCGACGTAGGCGACCTCTTCCAGCGTGGTGAAGCCTTCCGAGACCAGCAGCTGGGCGAAGAACTCGTCGAGGTCCAGCGTCTCCATGAAGAGTTGCGTGCGCTCCTCGAATTCCTTCTGGCGGCGGGCGCTTTCCTCTTCCTCGGTCATGATGTCGATGTCGAGGCCGGTCAGCTGGCTGGCGAGGCGCACGTTCTGGCCGCGGCGGCCGATCGCCAGGCTGAGCTGCTCCTCGGGCACGACGACCTCGATCCGCTCGGCGTCCTCGTCCAGAACCACCTTCGACACTTCGGCCGGCTGCAGCGCGTTGACGAGGAAGGTCGGCACGTCTTCGTTCCACGGGATGATGTCGATCTTTTCGCCCTGCAGCTCGTTCACCACGGCCTGCACGCGGCTGCCGCGCATGCCGACGCAGGCGCCCACCGGGTCGATCGAGCCGTCGTAGGAGACGACGGCGATCTTGGCGCGGGAGCCGGGGTCGCGGGCCACGGCCTTGATCTCGATGATGCCGTCGTAGATCTCCGGCACTTCCATCTTGAAGAGCTCGGCCATGAACTCCGGCGCGGTGCGGGACAGGAAGATCTGCGGGCCGCGCACCTCGCGGCGGACGTCCTTGACGTAGCAGCGAATGCGGTCGTTCGGGCGGTAGCTTTCGCGGCCGATCTTCTCGTTGCGGCGCAGGATCGCCTCGCCGCGGCCCACGTCGACGATGACGTTGCCGTATTCCTCGCGCTTGACGACGCCGTTGA
>JBPEXR010000152.1:0-2483 GCA_052031355.1 Paracoccaceae bacterium | reverse complement strand
TAAGCGCCGCCATGGCGGCCGTTCTCAGGTTCATCATTTCAGTCCTCCCCAACTGTGTTTCGTGGTTATGCGTTCAGTAGTGCGCCGGCGCCCCCCTCGACGAAGGTGATGAGCCGTTCGAGCAGCGCCTCCTCCTCAAGGCGCTGGTCTTCATGGCCCATCAGGCGCTCCATCCGCCCGTCGCGGGCGATGGCCGAGGCCAGCACGCCGAGGGCGAGCTGGTAGACGGTGCCCGCGCCGCCGCGGCCGATGCCGGGCAGGGCGCGATCGATCGCGGCGACGAAACGATGCGCCACCGGATCGTAGCATTCGCGGACCAGTTCCTGGTCGCGGCGCCGGCCCACCATCAGGCCGGAAAAGATTCGCGCATAGGCCAGACCGCCCCCTTCGGGACCGAGGGGCGGCGCGAACAGCGCGTGCAGGACCTGCCGCAAGGGGCGGGACCCATTGAAATCGACCTGCTCCAGCAGGGCAGTGCGCCGCGCATTGATCAGCTTCGAGCGTGCGCGGATCACCTCTGCGTAGAGGTTTTCCTTGTTCCCGAAGTGGTAGTGCAAAAGACTTTGGCTTGCCTCCGCCCTCTGCGCGATCGCCTTCATGCCCGCGCCCTCGAACCCCTTCTCGGCAAAGACGGCCTCTGCGGCGAGAAGCAAGCGATCAAGGCTGGCTCCTTGCGTCGAGTCGGATGGGGAAAGAGAGGCTTCCATTTCATCACCATCAGCCTGACTGATCGATCAGTCAATCGGGGAAACTACGGTACGGCTGGCGTGAGCCATTCCCACCTTACCCTCCCACCTCCAATCCCCTAACCTCCCGCGCAAGGCAGGCAGGGGCTCTATCCATGTTCATCATCCACGCCGGGATGCACAAAACGGGCACGACGTCGATCCAGCGGTCGTTTGCCCGCAGGACGCCGCCGGGGGTGCACTACTTGGATTGGCGCGCGCCGAACCATTCGGACCTCGCGGTCTTGCTCTTCCACGAGGCGCCGCAGGACTACTGGGTCTACAAGCGCGAGGGGCGCAGCGCCGGGGAGATGCGCGACTGGCGGGCACAGGTGGCAGAGAGCCTCGCGCGGGACATCGCGGCGCGGGCGGGGGAGGTGCACCTGCTTTCGGCCGAATGGCTCTCGGTCGCGGAGGCGGGGGCGATAGAACGGCTGCGGGATTTCGTCCTGGCCCATGACGACCAGGCCCGGGTGGTGATCTACCTGCGCGCGGCCGAGGGCTACATGACCAGCATGGCGCAGCAGTACATCCGCAGCGGCACGATGGAGATCAAGTACATCTGGCCGGACTACCGCGGCGCGGTCGAGAAGTTCGACAAGACCTTCGGCCAGCAGAACGTGGAGCTGCGCGTCTACCGCCCGGAAGGGGCGCCGGACTGGGACGCGGTACGCGACTTCTGCAAGGCCACCGGCCTGCCGCGTCCCAAGGGGCGGCCGCGGCAGGCGAACGCCGGGATGGGCGCGCGCCATCTTGCGCTGCTGCTGGCGCACCGGCGCGAACTTGGCCACGGCCCCCGCACGCCGGAGGAGGCGCGCGCCGACCGCGCCTTCCGCGAGGCCCTGATGACGGAGCCATCACCGCCCTTCGCGCTGGACCCCGAGAAGCTGCGCGAGATGGTCGAAGCAAATGCCGAGGACCTGCGCTGGATCGAGGCGCGCCTGGGCGGCGTGCCGATGTCCCAGCCGCGGGCCCTGCCGCCCGATGCGGTCGTCTTCCGCTCGACCGAGGACGCGCTGGCCTATGCGCGGGACCTCCGCGCGGCGCCCGCCAAAGCGCCGCCGCCGGCCCCCCGGAAGGGCCTTTTTCGGCGGCTGTTCCGGCGCGGCTGAGGGGCGCGGCTGAGGGGCGCGGAAGGGCCCCCCGGGCCTCAGTCCTTGCCCGCGGCGTTCGCCGGGCGGGCCTGCAGCTGGCCGTAGCGTTCGGCGCCGATCTCATCGAAGAGCTGCAGCTGCGTCTCCAGGAAGTCGATGTGGCCTTCCTCGTCGGCGATCAGCTCCTCGAAAAGGTTCTTGGAGACGTAATCCCCCACGCTGTCGCAATGATCGCGCGCCTCGCGGTAGAGGGTGCGCGCCTCGTGCTCGGCGGCGAGGTCCGCCTCCAGCGTTTCGCGCAGGGTCTGGCCGATGCGCAGCGGGTCCAGCTTCTGCAGGTTGGGGTGGCCCTCCAGGAAGATGATCCGCTCGATCAGGCGGTCGGCGTGGTGCATCTCCTCGATGCTTTCCTCGCGCGACTTGTCGGCGAGGTGACCGTAGCCCCAATCCTCCTGCAGGCGGTAGTGCAGCCAGTACTGGCTGACCGCCGTCAACTCGCTGCGCAGGGCCTTGTTGAGGTAGTCGATGACCTTCTCGTCGCCTTTCATGTCGCTTTTCCTCTGGGGTTGCCTTTGCGAAGGGAACTAGGCGCGCGGCGCGCGGCCTCAAGCCCCGCGCCGGCCAGGGGCGCGGGGATCGCGGGGGCCGCGGCCTTCGGGTTTGG
>JBPEXR010000151.1:0-7558 GCA_052031355.1 Paracoccaceae bacterium | reverse complement strand
GTGCCTGCGGGCGGGGCGAGACCTCCGGCGCCCCGGCCCGCAGCCCGCCGCCCGCGAGGCAGGCGAGGACGAGGGCAAGGACGCCGGCGCGCATCATTCGCGCACCGCCGCGCGCCCGAAGTCCGGCGCGTCCGTGTCCTGTCCCGCCTCGATGATGCCGCGGCGAATGGCGCGGGTGCGGGTGAAATAGGCGTGCAGGTGATCGCCGTCGCCGGTGCGGATGGCGCGCTGCAGGGCGAAAAGCTCTTCCGTGAAACGGCCGAGGATCTCCAGCGTCGCCTCCTTGTTGGTCAGGAAGACGTCGCGCCACATGGTCGGGTCCGAGGCGGCGATGCGCGTGAAGTCCCGGAAGCCGGCGGCGGAATACTTGATGACCTCGCTGTCGGTGACGCGGCGCAGATCGTCCGCGACGCCCACCATCGTGTAGGCGATGAGGTGCGGCGCGTGGCTGGTCACCGCCAGCACCAGGTCGTGATGCTCGGCGTCCATCTCCTCGACATGGGCGCCCATGCCTTCCCAAAGCGCGCGCAGCTTCGCCACCGCTCCTGCGTCGCTGCCCTCGACCGGGACCAGCAGGCACCAGCGGTTGTCGAAAAGGCTGGCGAAGCCCGATTCGGGGCCCGAATGCTCGGTCCCTGCCAGCGGGTGGCCGGGGACGAAATGAACGTGGTCCGGCAGATGCGGGCCGACCGCCTCGATCACCGCCTTCTTGACCGAGCCGACGTCCGAGACCGTGGCCCCCGGCGCCAGGTGCGGCGCGATGTCCTGCGCGACCTGCCCCATGGCGCCGACCGGCACGCATAGCACAACGAGGTCGGCCCCCTCCACCGCCTCGGCGGCGCTGTCGCAGACGCGGTCTGTCAGCCCGATCCGGCGCGCGGTCTCGCGCGTGGCCTGGCTGCGGGCATAGCCCGTCACCTCGCCCGCCAGCCCGGCGCGGCGCATGGCCCAGAACATCGAGGAGGCGATCAGCCCCAGCCCGATCAGGGCGACGCGGCCGTAGACGGGCGCGGCCCGGCCGGCGGCGGGGGCGGAACGCGCGGCGGGGGCGGCGCTCATGTCTGGCGCGCCTTGAACTGGCCCACCGCATGGGCGACGCGGCGGCAGGCGCTTTCGTCGCCCACGGTGATGCGCAGACAATGCGGCAGCTTGTAGCCCGCCACGCGCCGCACCAGCAGGCCCTGGCTGCGCAGGTAGACATCGCAGGCCTCGGCCTCTTCGCGGCTGCCGAAACGCGCCAGGACGAAGTTCGCCATCGAGGTATCGGAGGAGACGCCATGCCCGGCCAGCGCCTCGGCCAGCCAGGCGCGCAGGCGGGTGTTGTCGGCGCGGCACTTCTCGGCCCAGGCCTGGTCGCCGATGGCGGCCTCGGCCGCCGCCAGCGCCGCGGAGGAAAGGTTGAACGGCCCGCGGATGCGGTTGAGCACGTCGATCACCTCGCGCGTGGCATAGCCCCAGCCGACGCGCAGACCGCCCAGCCCATAAAGCTTGGAGAAGGTGCGCGTCATCACCACGTTGCCGCGCTGGTCCACCAGCCCCGCGCCGCCGTCGTAGCCCTCGACGTATTCGGCATAGGCGCCGTCCAGCACCAGCAGCACATGGTCGGGCAGCCCTTCGGCCAGCCGCGCCACCTCGCCCTCGCCGATCATCGTGCCGGTGGGGTTGTTGGGATTGGCGATGAAGACAAGGCGTGTCCGCTCGGTGCAGGCGGCGAGAATGGCATCGACATCGGTCACGCGGTCGCGCTCGGGCACCTCCACGGGGGTGGCGCCGGCGGCCAGCGTGCTGATGCGGTACATGGCAAAGCCGTGCTCGGTATGGATCACCTCGTCGCCCGGGCCGGCGTAGGCCTGGCAGAGGAAGGCGATGATCTCGTCACTGCCGGCGCCGCAGATGATGCGGTCCGGGTCCAGCCCGTGCAGATCGCCGATCGCGGCGCGCAGCGCGGCGTGGTCCGAGGACGGGTAGCGGTGCAGCTCGAAACTGGCGCGGCGGAAGGCCTCGACCGCCTCCTCGCTGGGGCCGAAGGGGTTCTCGTTCGACGACAGCTTCACCACGTTCGACTGGCCGGGCAGATGCGCGGCCCCGCCCTCGTAAAGCTCGATCTCCAGGATGCCCGGTTGCGGCTGGATCGTCGTCGTCATCGCTCACCCCTGCTGCTGCGCCGCCGTTCTAGCGGGCGGGGCGCGGCATGGAAAGCGGCGATCGCCCGCGCGGGGCACGCGCGCGGAAAGGCGCGGCAGTTCTGCCGATGCCGGGGCGCATCCGGGGCCGCGCCCAAACGAAAAAGGCCGCGCCATGCCGGCGCGGCCCTTTCCAGTTCCTGCGACGCAGATCAGTTCTGCGCGTAGTATTCGATGACCAGGTTCGGCTCCATCTGCACCGGGTAGGGCACATCCGACAGGCCCGGGGTGCGGGTGAAGGTCGCCTTCATCTTCGAGTGGTCGACGTCCAGGTAATCCGGCACGTCACGCTCGGGCAGCTGGGCGGCTTCCAGAACGATGGCGAGTTGCTTGGACTTCTCGCGGACCTCGATGACGTCGCCTTCCTTCACGCGGTAGGAGGGGATGTTGACGCGCTGGCCGTTCACCAGGACGTGGCCGTGGTTCACGAACTGGCGGGCCGCAAAGACGGTCGGCACGAACTTGGCGCGGTAGACGACCGCGTCGAGGCGGCGCTCCAGCAGGCCGACGAGCAGCTCACCGGTGTCGCCGCGCTGGCGCTCTGCGTCGCGGTAGATGCGGCGGAATTGCTTCTCGGTCAGATCGCCGTAGTAGCCCTTCAGCTTCTGCTTGGCGCGCAGCTGCAGGCCGAAGTCGGACATCTTGCCCTTGCGGCGCTGGCCGTGCTGGCCGGGGCCGTACTCGCGGCGGTTCACCGGGGACTTGGGGCGGCCCCAGATGTTTTCGCCCATGCGGCGGTCGATCTTGTACTTGGCAGAGGTGCGTTTGGTCACCGTCTGATCTCCTTCTCGTTTGTCGAAGGGCGTTGTCCTTTGGCACTGATCCGTTCCCGGGGCCCGACAGGCATCCCCTTGCGGGGGCCACCAACACCAATGAAGGCGCGCTTATACGCCGCCCGGGGGCAGTGTCAACCGCCGCCACGGGGAAAAGCGCCGCGCGCCGCCACCTTCTTGCGGGGCCCGCAGGGACACCCCGCACCCCGGCGCGCAGCCCCGGCGTTGCCGCGATGCGGCAATTGCGCTAAGCACGGGGGCAATACGGGCGCCCGGGCCGCGCTATAGACGGCATCCGGCGCGAAAGCTGGAGGATCCCATGACCAACGTAGTTATCGCATCTGCCGCGCGCACCGCCGTCGGCTCTTTCGGGGGCGCCTTCGCGGCCACCCCCGCGCACGACCTTGGCGCCGCGGTGCTGGAGGCCGTGGTGGCCCGTGCCGGCATCGACAAGTCGGAGGTGTCGGAAACCATCCTGGGCCAGGTGCTGACCGCCGCCCAGGGCCAGAACCCGGCCCGCCAGGCGCATGTCAACGCCGGCCTGCCGATCGAAAGCGCCGCCTGGGGCATCAACCAGGTCTGCGGCTCGGGCCTGCGCGCGGTGGCGCTTGGCGCGCAGCACATCCAGCTGGGCGATGCCTCGATCGTCGCCGCCGGCGGGCAGGAGAACATGACCCTCGCGCCCCACGCCGCGCATCTGCGCGCCGGGCACAAGATGGGCGATCTGAAGTACATCGACACGATGATCCGCGATGGCCTGTGGGACGCGTTCAACGGGTACCACATGGGTCAGACGGCCGAGAACGTCGCCGAGAAGTGGCAGATCAGCCGCGACCAGCAGGACGAGTTTGCCGTCGCCAGCCAGAACAAGGCCGAAGCGGCGCAGAAGGCCGGCAAGTTCGACGACGAGGTGATCCCCTTCACCGTCAAGACCCGGAAGGGCGAGACCGTCGTCGACAAGGACGAATACATCCGCCACGGCGCCACCATCGAGGCGATGCAGAAACTGCGCCCCGCCTTCGCCAAGGACGGCAGCGTCACCGCGGCCAATGCCTCGGGCCTCAACGATGGCGCCGCCGCCACCCTGCTGATGAGCGCCGAGGAAGCCGAGCGCCGCGGGATCGAGCCGCTGGCCCGTATCGCCTCCTACGCCACCGCGGGGCTCGACCCGTCGATCATGGGCGTGGGCCCGGTGCACGCCAGCCGCAAGGCGCTGGAGAAGGCAGGCTGGAAGGTCAGCGACCTCGACCTCGTGGAGGCGAACGAGGCCTTTGCCGCCCAGGCCTGCGCGGTGAACAAGGAAATGGGCTGGGACCCGGAGATCGTGAACGTCAACGGCGGCGCCATCGCCATCGGCCACCCGATCGGCGCCTCGGGGGCGCGGGTACTGAACACGCTGCTCTTCGAGATGAAGCGCCGCGGCGCCAAGAAGGGCCTCGCGACCCTCTGCATCGGCGGCGGCATGGGCGTGGCGATGTGCGTCGAACGCCCCTGATCGCCGGGCCGCAGTCGAAATGCCGAAGGGCGCCCCGCGGGGCGCCCTTTTTCTTTGGCAGGATCGCGCCGCAGCGTCGCAGGCGCAATTGACCTGTCACATTCGCGCGATATCTCCCGAACAGAACGCTTGCGGAAGACCAGCGCGGGGCGCTACACAACATTTGTACAAATTTTGCGCCTTGCGCGAAATATTATTATTGATGAGCGGAGGGACATCATGTCGAAAGTTGCATTGGTCACGGGCGGCTCCCGCGGGATCGGCGCCGCGATCTCGGTCGCGCTGAAGGAGGCCGGCTATTCCGTGGCCGCCAACTACGCCGGCAACGACGAGGCCGCGCGCAGCTTCACCGAGGAGACGGGCATCCAGACCTTCAAGTGGTCGGTCGCCGATTACGAGGCCTGCACCAAGGGCATCGCCGAGGTCGAAGAGGCCCTGGGCCCGGTCGACGTGCTGGTCAACAACGCCGGCATCACCCGCGACGCCCCCTTCCACAAGATGACGCCGGAGCAATGGCACCAGGTCATCGACACCAACCTGACCGGCGTCTTCAACATGACGCACAACGTCTGGCCCGGCATGCGCGAGCGCAAGTTCGGCCGCGTCATCATCATCAGCTCGATCAACGGCCAGAAGGGCCAGTTCGCCCAGGTGAACTATGCCGCCTCGAAGGCGGGCGATCTGGGCATGGTCCGCTCGCTCGCGCAGGAGGGGGCGCGCTTCGGCATCACCGCCAACGCCATCTGCCCCGGCTACATCGCCACCGACATGGTCATGGCCGTGCCGGAGAAGGTGCGCGAGGCGATCATCGGACAGATCCCCGCCGGCCGCCTCGGCAAACCCGAGGAGATCGCCCGCTGCGTCGCCTTCCTCGCCGCCGAGGAGGCCGAGTTCATCAACGGGGCGACCATCTCCGCCAACGGGGCGCAATACTTCAGCTGAGGCGGGAACTTCAGCCGGAAGATGCACTAGCGCGGCCCATGCGACCGAAACGGTAAATTTCCCCTCGACGCGCCAAGGCGGATCGTAAATGCTGGCGCCCTGAAAGGTTGGGGGAAATCCATGGCTTCGGGCATCACCGGCTTGCATCACGTGACCGCTATCGCGGGCGACCCGGTCGAGACCGACGCCTTCTGGCGCAGCCTTCTGGGGCTGCGCCGTGTGAAGACCACCGTCAACTTCGACGCGCCCTACGTCTACCACCTCTACTTCGCCGCGGGGGAGGCCGCGCCCGGAACGCTGCTGACCCATTTCCCGAACGACAAAGCGCCGCGCCGCACCCGCGGCACGCGCGAGGTGGGGGAGACCGCGCTCAGCGTGCCCGAGGGGCAGCTGGGTTTCTGGGCAGAGCGTCTGCGCACCGCCGGCGCCCGCAACCTGCGCGAGGCGACGCGCTTCGGCGAGACGCGGCTCGAGGCGCTGGGCCCCGACGGGGCCGAGCTGGCGCTGGTCGCCGGCCCCGACAGCCGCCCGCCGACCTTTGGCAGCAGCGTGCCGGACAGCGCGGCCATCCGCGGGCTGCATTCGGTCACCCTGCGCCTGCGCGAGGCGGCCCCGACGATCGAGTTGCTGGGCCTGCTGGGCCTTCAGGAGGCGGGCGCCGAGGGCAACCGCCGGCGCTTCACCTGGGGCAGCGGCGGCGCCGGGAAGGTGATCGACGTCGAGGAGCACGAGACGATGGCCCGCGCCCAGGAAGGCGCCGGATCGGTGCACCACATCGCCTTCGAGGTCGAGGATCGCGCCGCCCAGGACGCCTGGCGCGAGAAACTGCGCGGCGCCGGGCTGAAGGTGACCCACGCGATCGACCGCAGCTACTTCTGGTCGATCTACTTTCGCACGCCCAGCGGCATCCTGTTCGAGATCGCCACCCGCGGCCCGGGCTTTTACACCGACGAATCGCCCGAGGAGCTGGGCCGCCACCTGCAGCTTCCCGAACAGCACGAGCATCGCCGCGCCGAGCTGGTGGAGAAACTGCCCCCCCTGCCCGACCCGCAGCCGGGCTGAGCGCACGCCGCACTGCGGCACGCTCCCCCGGAAAAGTCTCGAAAATTTGAACGATCAGGCGCTATCGCCCCCGAAAGGCCGAATAGCGAAGCGGCAACCCGAATCCCCGCCCCGCTTCATCTCGCCCCAAATACTCCACGGGGGTGCGGGGGTGTGAAACCCCCGCTGCGCAACACCGACCCCGGCGCATCGGCTGGGGAAGGTCCAATCAACTGTCAGGAAAACCCCGGGAAAAACCGAAGGCACAAACCTTCGCGGCGGGCCGCCCCGGGAGGCCCGCGCCGGTATGGCGCCGCCCCGGCAAGGCCGGGACGGCGGGAAGGTCAGGCCGTTGCCGCTTCGGACGACAGGCGCGCGATCTCTTCCTTCAATTTCAGTTTCTGCTTCTTCAGCTTCGCAATTTGCAGGCCGTCCGTACTCGGCGCCCGTTGCGCAAGCTCCACCGCTGCCGAGAGATCCTGGTGCTTCTTCTTCAGTTCCTGCAGGTGCGAACTCAAGCTCATGGCATTCCTCCTTTGATGCGATGGAGGTCCAGTGCAGCACACTTGCCGGCCCCTGTCACGCTGCGGACGCAACAAATGGTAAAGACCGCATCATTCCGCCGAAGGTTCCCCATCGGCTGAAGGGTCGGTGGCGCAACTTTCCGCCAGGGGCGCCGCCTCGCGCAGCACGCGGGCGATGGCGGGGGCGTAATCCTCGCCGTCGCGCAGGTGACGCGGGCCGGCATGCAGCACCAGCGGCGCGGCAAGGCGAAAGTCCGCCCGCCCGCCCTTGCGCGCCTGCACAAGCACCAGCTTGGCGTCGCGCCCGGCCCGCGGCTGCACCGGGCGCAGCACGGCAGCGCCCACATGCGCTGTGCAGGCGGTCAGAAGCTCGGGCAGGCGCTCGGCGCGCAGGATGACGTGCAGCTGCCCCCCCGGCCGCAGCCGCCGCGCCGCCGCCGCCACCCAAGCGCCCAGCGGCGCCGGCCCGCCCAGAGCCCGGTCGCGCCCCGCGTCCCGCGCAGGCGAAGAGCGCGCGCGGTCGAAATAGGGCGGGTTGCAGATCACGTGATCGAAGCTGAGCGCGCGCAGGGACCCGGGCATCTGCGCCACGTCG
The DNA here is from genome assembly GCA_052031355.1 of Paracoccaceae bacterium. GTDB lineage: Bacteria > Pseudomonadota > Alphaproteobacteria > Rhodobacterales > Rhodobacteraceae > JBPEXR01. Next base: position 5 of record JBPEXR010000151.1, on the reverse strand, counting down.
CCCTC
>JBPEXR010000150.1:0-2792 GCA_052031355.1 Paracoccaceae bacterium | reverse complement strand
TCTTCGCCCGCATCGCCAAGGTGGTGCTGCCGGCGGGCTACCTGAATTTCTGGCTCACCGGCGAGGCGGTGGCGGACCTGTCGGACAGCGCTGGCACCGCCTGGCTGGACACCGGCGCGCGCGACTGGTCGGCGCATCTGCTGCGCGCCGGGCACATGCGCCCCGACCAGATGCCGCGCCTGGTGGAGGGCTGCGCCCCCGCCGGCCGCTTGCGCGCCGAGGCGGCCGAGGCGCTGGGCCTGCCGGCCGGCATCACGGTGGCGGGCGGCGCGGGCGACAATGCCGCGGCGGCCTGCGGCATCGGCGCGATGGGCGACGGGCGGGGCTTCGTCTCGCTGGGCACCTCGGGCGTTCTGCTGGTCGCGCGCGACAGCTACGCCCCGGCGCCGGACAGCGCGGTACACACCTTCTGCCATGCCCTGCCGGACCGCTGGTACCAGATGGGGGTGATCCTGTCGGCCACCGACAGCCTGAACTGGGCCGCGCGGCTGACGGGCCGGCCCGCCGGCGCCCTGGCCGCCGAGCTGGGCGAGGCCATCCGCGGCCCCGGCGCGGGCCTCTTCCTGCCCTATCTTTCGGGCGAGCGCACGCCGCACAACGATGCCGCCATGCGCGGCGTCTGGACCGGCATCGGCCCCGGCGCCGGCCCGGCCCAGCTGGCGCAGGCGGTGATGGAGGGGGTCTGCTACGCGCTGGCGGACTGCCAGAGTGCGCTCAGCGCCGCCGGCAGCGCGCCGGGGGAGTTGTTCGTCATCGGCGGCGGCGCCGCCTCGCGCTACTGGGTGGAGCTTTGTGCCACCGTCCTCGGCACGCCCCTCGCCCTGCCCGCGGGGCGGGAGTTCGGCGCCGCGATGGGCGCCGCCCGGCTGGCCCGGATCGCGGTGACGGGCGAGGCGCCCGAGGCGGTCATCACGCCGCCCGAGGTGCAACAGGTCATCGAACCGCGCCGCGAATTGCGCGCCGCCTATGCCGAGGCCTATGCCCGCTACCGCGCCCTCTACCCGGCGTTGAAGGCGCTGCGATGAAGAAACTGGACTCCGCCGCCCCGCCTGCTGCACCCGCCCCGCCGGACCGCGCGGCGCTGCGCCTCTTCCGCCTGCGCGCGGCGGGGGCCGAGGCAACGGTGCTGAACCTTGGCTGCATCACCCGCAGCTGGCGGGCCGAGGTGGGCGGCGTGCGGCTCTCGCCCGTGCTCGGCTATGAGCAACCTGAAAGCTACCTGGACGATCCCTTTTACATGGGCTCCATCGTCGGGCGGGTGGCCAACCGCATCGAGGGCGCGCGCTTCACGCTGGAGGGGCGCACCTACCGCCTGCCGCCGAACGAGGGGCCGAACCTGCTGCACGGCGGGGCGGCGGGCCTGTCGCGCCAGATCTGGCAGGCCGAGGCGCTGGCCCCGGACCGTCTGCGCCTGCAGCACGTCAGCCCAGACGGCGCAGACGGCGCGGGCGGCTTTCCGGGCGCCGCGCGCTTCACCGTGACCATCACGCTGGAGGCGCGGGCGCTGATCTACGACATGCAGGCCGAGGTGGACCGCCCCACCCCCATCAGCCTGGCGCAGCACAATTACTACAGCCTCGCCCATGGCACGCGGCTGCGCGACCACCACCTGCAACTCGCGGCGCAGGCCCATACGCCCATGCGGGCGGACGGGGTGCCGGAGGGGCGCATCGCCCCCCTGCCCCCGGCGCTGGACATGCGCGCGCCGCGCCGGCTGGGCGAGTTGCCGGCGCTTGGCCCCGGCGGCGCCGGGCTCGACGAGAACTTCGTGCTGGCGCCGGGCGGCGGGCCGGCAGCGCGGCTGAGCTATCCCGGCGCCGGGACCCTGTCGCTGACCACCGACCAGCCGGGGCTGCAGGTCTATACCGCGCAGGGTCTCGGCCGCCACGCGCCGGCGCTGGCCGGGCAGAGCCTGGGGCCCTTCGCCGGCATCTGCCTGGAGGCGCAGGGTTTCCCGAACGCCGTCAACACCCCGGCCTTTCCCAGCATCATCGCCACGCCCGCGCGGCCCTACCGCCAGCGCCTGCGACTGGAGCTGGCGCCATGAGGGCCGCGATCCTCGCCACCTTGCTGCTGGGCGGGGCCTTGGCGCTCGGCCCTCCCGCACAGCCGGCCGCGGAGGCTGCCGCCAACCGCCCCGCCCCGGACCCGCAGGTCGAACTGGGCTGGCTGCTTTTCTACGATCCGATCCTCTCCGGCGGGCGCGAGGTGTCCTGCGCCACCTGCCACCATCCGCGCCACGGCACCTCCGACGGGCTGTCGCTGGGGCTGGGCGACGGCGGCACGGGGCTGGGCCCGGACCGCCGCGCCGACCCCGAAAACCCGCCCGAACAACTGGTCCCGCGCAACTCGCCCGCGCTCTTCAACCTCGGCCAGGCGGAATTCACGCGCTTCTTCCACGACGGAAGGCTTGAGGCGGACCCGGCGCAACCCGGCGGGCTGCGCACGCCGCTGGGGCAGGACATGGCGCAGGATTTCGCCTCGGCCCTTTCGGCGCAGGCGATGTTCCCGGTCCTCAGCCCCGATGAAATGGCCGGCCACTACGGCGAAAGCGAGATTTCCGTGGCGGTCCGGCAGGGTCTTCTGACCGGGCCGGAGGGCGCCTGGGCGCGGCTCACCGCCCGCGTCGCCGCCCTGCCCGGCTATGCGCGCCGGTTCCGCGCCCTCTACCCGGGCGCGCCGGCCGAGAAAGCCGTCACCTTCACCCGCATCGCCGATGCCATCGCCGCCTTCATCGCCTTCGAATGGCGCGCCGATGCGGCGCCCTATGACGCCTGGCTGGCCCACGGCAC
>JBPEXR010000015.1:0-2197 GCA_052031355.1 Paracoccaceae bacterium | reverse complement strand
GCCTCATCGCCGAGACGCAACCGCCGCTGGACCCCGCGCGGCACCAGACCGCGGTGCCGGTCACGCCGCTGCGCGCCGAGGTGCGCCGCCCCCGGGCGGAGCCGTCCGCCCCGCCGCTTCTCGTGGTGGAGGCGGGGCAGTTCGTTCTGCCCGAGGCCGCGCCGGCGGTGGCCGCCGCCCTGGACGCAACGCCGCCCCTGACCATGATCGACCTGGCCGAGCTTTACTTCCGCGCCCGCCCCGCGGCGCTGGAAGACCCGGCGGTCGCCGCGCTTTACGCCTACAGCAATCTGGCCCCGGCCGGGGATATCGAGGCCGCCGCCCGCCGCGAGCCCTGCCTGCCGATCGCGCAGGTTCACAAGCAGAACTACAACGAGTTCGACATCCGAAAGCTGTTGCAACTGGCCCCCGGTGCGGCGCAGCGCCGGCTGGCCGAACGCCCGGCGCGCGAGGGCTTCCTGTGGCGGGCGGACGGCCAGCTGGGCACCTATGACGCCGCCCGCGGCGGCTTCCCGGTCGAGCGGATCGGCCACCGCAACCGCGAGCTGCCCGACCACATGACCCTGGCGCTGCACGAGCACAGCTACCCGCTGCACGACTGCCTGCGCCAGAACGCCCGGTTCCGCACCCCGGCCGCGCGGGTGCGCGATGCCGGGCTGCTGGCCTTCCTGCCCATGCCCCCGGCCGAGGCCGAGGCCTTCGTCACCGCCGCGCCCGGCCGCGAGGTGGAGCTGACGCTGCACCTTGGCCCCGCGCGCCTGCAGGAGGAGGCAGGCCACCCGGCGTTGGAGTTCGCCATCGCCCGGGCCACCGTCACCGCCAAGACCACCGGGGCGATCCTGCGCGATCTGCCGGCCAGCAGCTTCCAGCAGGCGGTGGCGGAGCGGACCGCCCATTGGGAACGCGTGGAGGAGCTGACGGCCAGCGACCTCTTCCTGGCCGACATGCGCCGCGATCCAGCCCGCGCCGCGGCCCAAGCCGCGCGCCACCTCTGGATCGAGCACGCCCATTGCAACCGCCTGTACCAGACCCGCGACAACCCGATCCGCCGGGCGCAGCTGCTGCGCGACCTCTCGGGCGATCTGGCCCAGGCCCTGGCCGCCCCCACCGGCGGGCCACGATACCTGCGCGTCCACCAGGCCAAGCTGGGCGATTACGACCTCGAACGGCTGATCTTCCCGCTGGTCGGGCGCGGCATGGATGGCGCGGAGCCGCTGGCCAGGGTGCGTCTGCACTGCCAGACGGGGCTGGAGGCGGAAGGCGCGCGCGACTACCAGCTGCGCGTCGAGGGGATCGAGGGCATCGCCGCCATGGGCCTGCCCCTGGACCTCGACGCCGCCGACGCCTTCATCCAGGCCCGCGGCGCCGACCGCTCGCGCTGGGAGCGTGTGGCCCTCGACGTGATCGTGGACGGCTTCACCTTCGGGGAGGTGAACCAGAACGGCGTGAAAATGGTCCGCGCCCGCGCCCTCGGCTATCGCATCTGGGACGCGGGCGGGCAGGATCTGCTGCACGAGGTGGTGCTGGAGGGGGGCGGTGCGCCCCCGGGCGAAGGCCCGGCCGCCACCGCCCCCGTCGCTCAGGCCAGCGAAGGCGCCATGGCCGCCGCGGGGGGCGAGGTGCTGCGCAGCGCGCCGCCGTCAGGCGGGGCAGGGGCAAGTGCCGCAATCGCCGTGCCCGCGCCGACCTTCGCCGCGCCGGGGCAAGCCGGGACCGCCAGCGCCGCGGCCGGGGCGGCCAAGCTGGGCGAGGTGGTGACCAGCTTCGCGGCCCCAGCGACTGCGCCCGCCCCGGTGCCGGCCGCCAAGGCGGCGCCCCAGCCGCCCGCCGCCACCTTCGCCGCCCCTGCGCCCGCCGCCCCCACGGCGCCCACCGCCGCCGTCGCCGCCCCAGCGCCCGAGCCACAGAAACCGCCGCAGCCCGCCTCGGCCAAGCTCGCGCTGATCGGGCTGACGCTGGACCTGCCGCTGGACGCCGCACGCGAAAAGCTGCGCCTGCGCTACGGCCCCGAGGCGGTGCGCGCCCCCGCCCCGGACAGCCTGCGGGTGATGCGCGGGCCCTGCGGCTTCGCCCCGCTGACCGAGCCGGCGATCGGGCTTGAGGCAGGCTCCACCTGCGTGACGGTGGAGGGCGCGGCCGCCTCCGGCCTGCGGCGCATCGTGGTGCGCAACGTCGTCGCCGGCGCCCATGTCGATGC
>JBPEXR010000149.1:0-3752 GCA_052031355.1 Paracoccaceae bacterium | reverse complement strand
TCGCCGGGCCCGGCGCCGACGAAGGCGACATGGCCGGGGCGGGCCGGGCGGCGCAGGTGGTCCTGCAGCAAGTCGTCCAGCGCCGGGCGGATGGCGTCATCGCCCGCCTCGGCGGCGCGGGGGCCGGCGCGAAAGTAGTACTCGGCCCAGAAATCGCGGCGCGGGCGGCCGAAGGGCAGCGCCTCGGCGGCGGCGCGGAAGGCCTTGCCGATGCGCGCCAGCGTGCCCAGGCGAGCGGGCAGGCGGGCCTCGAGGTCGGCCTTGATGGCGCGCGCCAACACCGGGGCGGCGCCCTCGGTCCCGATGGCGACGGTCACCGGGTCGCGATCGACGATCGCGGGGGTGATGAAGGCGCTGTCCTCGAGGTTGTCGACGATGTTGATCAGCGCCCCCTCGGCCCGCGCGATGGCGGCGGTCCGGGCGTCGCGCGCGGCGTCTTCCTCGGCGGCGTAGACCAGCGCGGCGCCGGTGGCGTCGCCGGCATCAAGACGGCGGCGGTGCAGCGTCAGGCGGCCCGCGGCGGCCCAATCCTCGATCTCCGCCGCCGGGTCCGGGGCGTATACTTCGATGCGCGCGGTGGTCTTCAGCAACAGGCGCAGCTTGGCCAGCGCGGCCTCGCCGCCGCCCGCCAGGGCCACGCGCTGCCCCTCCAGCGCCAGGAAGATCGGAAAATGGTTCATTGCCGCGTCCCCGTTTGACTTGGGTTGGAATATAGGAAATATTCCCGCCGAAGCGCCATATGGCGACGGAATTAAGAACGTGTGTTTCAGGCTGCCGCAGGCTGACCCGACGACGTTCCAAGGCGAAGGGATCTGTGAAAATGGCGGCACGCCTCGACGAGATGGACCGGAAAATCCTCGCGCAGCTGCAAAGCGATGCCAGCCAGTCGCTGGACGAGATCGCCAAGCAGGTCGGCTCTTCCAAGACGCCGGTGTGGAATCGCATCCGCAAGATGAAGGAGGCCGGGGTGATCGGCGCGCAGACCGTCGCCCTCGACCCCGAGGCGCTGGGGTTCGAGGCCTGTTTCTTCGTCCTGATCCGCACGTCGGAGCATGAGGCCGCCTGGCAGAAGGCCTTCCTGGAGGCGCTGAAGAAGCGCCCCGAGGTGCAGGAGGCGCACCGCCTGGCGGGGGATATCGACTATATCCTGAAGGTGCGGGTGAAGAACGCGCGCGCCTATGACGCCTTCTACCAGGCGCTGATCTCTGAGGTGCGGGTGCACAACGTCACCGCGCTGCTATCGATGGAAGAGATCAAGAGCACCACGGCGCTGCCCCTTTAGGCGCGCCGCGCGGGGCGGGGTCAGGCCTGCCCCAGCGCCTCGACGATCGGCATGAAATCGGCGGCCTTCAGGCTGGCGCCGCCCACGAGGGCGCCGTCCACTTCCGGCACGGCGAAGATCTCGGCCGCGTTGCCCGCCTTGACGGAGCCGCCGTAGAGCAGCGGCACGCGGGCGGCGGCTTCCTCGCCCAGAAGCTCGGTCAGCTGGCGGCGCAGGGCTTCGTGCACCTCGGCGATCTCGGCGGGACCGGCGACCTTGCCGGTGCCGATGGCCCAGACAGGCTCGTAGGCCAGGACCAGCGCGCCGTCGCGGGGCAGGGAGCCGGCGACCTGCGCGGCGATCACCGGCAGCGCCTCGCCGGCCTCGCGCTGCGCCAGCGTTTCGCCCACGCAGACGATGGGGGTCAGCCCGGCGGCCTGCGCGGCCTCGGCCTTGGCGCGGACCTGGGCGTCATCCTCGCCGTGGTCCTGGCGGCGTTCGGAATGGCCGACGATCACATAGGCCGCGCCGGCTTCGGCCAGCATGGCGGCGGAGAGATCGCCGGTATGGGCGCCGGATTCCGCGGCGTGGCAATCCTGCGCGCCGACGCGCAGGGCGGTGTCGGTGGCGATGGTGGCCGCGCGGTGCAGCAAGGTGGCGGGCGGGCAGATCAGCGTCTCGGGCGCCTCGCGTCCCAGCGCATCGAGGCCCGCGGCCATGGCGCGCAGCTCTTCCAGCGCGGGACCGGTGCCGTTCATCTTCCAGTTCCCGGCGCAAAGCTTGCGGGCCATCGGCAACTCCTGATCTGGGGGATGGGGGCGGGCGTCTTAGCCGGGCTGGCCGCGCTCGGCGCTCAGCTCCTCGACGTCCTTGAACTTGATCGACTCGCCGCAGCCGCAGGCGTCGGCGACGTTCGGGTTGCGGAAGCGGAAGCCCGATTCCAGCAGCGAGGTCTCGTAGTCGATCTCGGTCCCGAAGAGGAACATCTGCGCCATGGGGGCGATCATCACCCGCGCGCCGTCCTGCTCGACCACCTCGTCGTTGGGATCGGCCTCGTCGACGTAGTCCATGGTGTATTCCATGCCCGCACAGCCGCCCTTCTTCACGCCGATGCGCAGGCCGGCGCGGCCGTCACGCTCCATCAGCTTGCGGATCTGGGCGACGGCGGGCTGGGTCATGGTGACCGCCTGTTTGCCGGGAATGCCGAACATGGATGCTCCTTTCCTGCCCCGCGGGGCGTGTCGTGCCGGGGGCGGCGCCCCCAGGGCAAAACGTGGCTACATGAAGCCCAGTTCCAGCCGGGCCTCGTCGGACATCATTTCCATGCCCCAGGGCGGCTCCCAGGTCAGCTCGACATCGACCTGCTTGACGCCGGGCAGCGGCTCGACCGCCTCGGCGACCCAGCCGGGCATCTCGCCGGCCACGGGGCAGCCCGGGGCGGTCAGCGTCATGACGATGCGCACCTCGTTCTGCTCGGAGATGTCGATCGTGTAGATCAGCCCGAGATCGTAGATGTTCACCGGGATTTCCGGATCGTACACACCCCGGCAGGCTTCCACGATCTGGTCGTAAAGCGGGTGATCGGTGGTGGAAGGCGCGATGAGGGGCGTGCCCTCCAGCGGTGGCGTGACCTCGGTCATGTCGGATCCTGTATGAGTATCTGAGTGTTCATATAGGAAAAAGCCCGGGCAACGTCCAGTGGGGGCGGGCAGGGCGCTGCGCCCCGGCGGACCGCCGCAAGGGGTTGCGAGGGGCCGCGGGGGGCGCGCGGTCTAGGCAAGAAGCGCCAGCGGATGCTCCAGCCCGTCGACGATCGCGCCCAGGAGGCGTGCCCCCAGCGCGCCGTCGATGACCCGGTGATCGACGCTGAGGGTCAGCGACATGACCGTTGCCACCTCCAGCTTGTCCTCGGCCCGCACCACCGCGCGCTTGCGCCCGGCGCCCACCGCCAGGATCGCGCCGTGCGGCGGGTTGATGACCGCGTCGAAGTTGTCGATGCCGAACATCCCGAGGTTGGAGATGGCGAAACTGCCGCCCTGGTATTCCCGCGGCGCCAGCTTGCGTTCGCGCGCGCGCTCGGCCAGGTCCTTCATCTCGGCCGAAAGGGCCGACAGGCTCTTGGCCTCGGCATCGCGCAGGACGGGGGTGAATAGCCCGCCCTCGACCGCGACGGCCACGGCCACGTCCGAGGGGCGCAGCCGCAGGATGCGGTCGCCCGCCCAGACGGCGTTCGCCTCCGGCACGCGCTGCAGGGCGGCGGCGCAGGCCTTGATGATGAAATCGTTGACCGAAAGCTTCACGCCGCGGCTTTTCAGCTGGGTGTTCATCTGGCCGCGCAGGTCCAGCAGGGCGTCGATCTCCACCTCGCGGCGCAGGTAGAAATGCGGGATGGTCTGCTTGGCCTCGGTCAGGCGCGCGGCGATGGTGCGGCGCATCCCGTCGAGGGGGATCTCCTCGGTCTCCCGGTCGGCGTAAAGGGCGGCGACCTGCG
>JBPEXR010000148.1:0-1785 GCA_052031355.1 Paracoccaceae bacterium | reverse complement strand
ACGCCCGTCTCGAAGCGGCTGGCGTAGGGCTCTTTCAGCAGCAGGGTCGGCAGAAGCGTGGTCAGCGAGGCATTGCCGCAGCGCTCGCCCAGCCCGTTGAGCGTGCCCTGGATCTGCCGCGCGCCCGCGTCCACCGCCGCCAGCGTGTTGGCCACCGCGTTGCCTGTGTCGTCGTGGGTGTGAATGCCCAGCCGCTCGCCCGGGATACCGGCTGCGATCACCGCGCGGGTGATCTGGCCCACCTCCGCCGGCAGCGCGCCGCCGTTGGTGTCGCACAGCACGATCCAGCGCGCGCCGGCCTCCAGCGCCGCGCGCAGGCATTCCAGCGCGTAGCCGGGATTGGCCTTGTAGCCGTCGAAGAAATGCTCGGCATCGAACAGCGCCTCGCGCCCTTCCGAAACGCAATGCGCGACGGAGCGGGCGATGTTCTCGACATTGGCGTCGAGGTCGATCCCCAGCGCCGTCTCGACGTGGAAGTCATGCGTCTTGCCGACCAGGCAGACGGCGGGCGTGCCGGCGTTCAGCACCGCGGCCAGCACCTCGTCGTTCTGGGCCGAACGGCCGGCGCGCTTGGTCATCCCAAAGGCCGTCAGCTGCGCCCCAAGCTGCGGCGCGGCCTCGAAAAAGGCGCTGTCGGTGGGGTTGGCGCCGGGCCAGCCACCCTCGACATAATCGACGCCCAGCCGGTCCAGCGCCGCGGCGATCTGCTGCTTCTCGGCGGTGGAGAATTGCACGCCCTGCGTCTGCTGCCCGTCGCGCAGCGTGGTGTCGTAGATGTAGAGGCGTTCGCGCGCGCCGGGGGCGCCATCAGCTGCGGTCTGCATCGCCGGCCTCTTCGATGTCGTTGAGCGCGCCCGCGTCGAAGGCCGGCGTCGGGACGAGGTCCACCTTGTCCTTGCCGACGCGCACTTCCAGTCCCGCCTCCTGCAGCGCCGTCTTGCGCGCGTCGAAGGCGGCGAAATCCTTGGTCTGCATCGCGGCGCGCCGCATCTCCAGCAGATGCGCCTCCAATGCAGCCAGGCGCGCACGGTCCGCCGCCCCGTCCGCGCCGGCCTCGGCCCAGCCGCCCAGTTCCTCGGTCAGCAGCCCCAGGAAACGCGCCGAACGCAGCAGCGCGCCGGCGTCGCCAGCGTTGGCGAGGGCGTGCAGTTCCTGGATCGCCTGGTGGGTGTTGAGATCGTTCGCCACCGCCTGCCGCACCGCCGGGTGCACCTCGCCCGCCGGCGCCGCGCCGTCCGTCAGGCGCCGCCACTTGCGCAGGACCGCCGCGGCTTCCTCGGCCTTGCGCTCGGTCCAGTCCATCGGCTTGCGGTAATGGGTGGACAGGAAGACGAAGCGGATCACCTCGCCGGGCACGCCGCGGTCCAGAAGATCGCGCACGGTGAAGAAGTTGCCCAGCGACTTGGACATCTTCTTGCCCTCGACCTGCAGCATCTCGTTGTGCATCCAGACGCGGGCGAATCCGGCCTCCGGGTCGGCGCAGCAGCTTTGCGCGCGCTCGTTCTCATGGTGCGGGAAGAGCAGATCGTTCCCGCCGCCGTGGATGTCGAAACTGGGGCCCAGCAACTCGCGGCTCATGGCCGAGCATTCGATGTGCCAGCCCGGGCGGCCGCGGCCCCAGGGGCTTTCCCAGCCCGGCAGATCGGGGCCCGAGGGCTTCCAGAGCACGAAATCCATCGGGTTGCGCTTGTAGGGCGCCACCTCGACCCGGGCGCCGGCGATCATGTCGTCCAGCGAGCGGCCCGAGAGCTTGCCGTAGCCCGCCTTCCAGGAGGTGACGTCGAA
>JBPEXR010000147.1:0-1922 GCA_052031355.1 Paracoccaceae bacterium | reverse complement strand
GCCGTGCGGCGCTTGCGCCCTTTGCCATGCGCGCCGCCCTGCCGATCCCCCGGCGCCGCGTCGGCGGCACCTTGCCAGCGCCCGGCTGACCGCCTGCGCGGCCGCTTGGCCCCCCGGCGGGGGCGCGGCTAGGCTCCGCCCGCAAATCACGGCGGAGCCGAAGAATGTCCCATCCCCCCCGCAAGGAAACCTCCCGCACCCCCGCCGCGCCGCGGCGCGCCTACAGCCGGCGCGCGGCGCTGGGGCTTGGCGCCATGGCGCTGGTCGGCGCCTGCGCGCAGCCGGCGCCCGAGGTGACGCGCGTCGCCCCCTACAACCCGCCCCTGCATCCCAACGAGACGCCGGAGCTGCGCCGCCTGATCAACAAGTGGGCCGACCACTACGGCGTGCCGCGCCCGCTGGTGCACCGCGTGGCAATCCGCGAGTCGACGCACCGCCCCTGGGCGCGCAACGGGCCCTATTACGGGCTGATGCAGATCCTGCCCGCCACCGCGCGGGGCATCGGCTTCAAGGGTCCAAACGAGGCGCTGCTGGACCCGGACGTCAACCTGCGCTGGGCGGTGAAATACCTGCGCGGCGCCTGGCTGCTGGCCGACGGCAGCTTCGACCGGGCGGTGCAATGGTACGCCCGCGGCTATTACTACGAGGCCAAGCGCCGCGGCATGCTGGTGGAAACCGGCCTGCGCCCCGGCGACGCGTGACGCGCTAGCCCGCGCCCTCCGCCAGGGGGCGCGAGGGCACCCAGGCATAGCCCGCGGGGCTGAGGATCACCGCCTCGCGCAGCCCGTGCGGCTTGTCGGCGGGCGGCGCCAGCAGCACGCCGCCGGCCGCCTCGGCCCGTTCCGCGGCGGCGTCGGGGTCGCTGTCGTAAAGGCGCAGCTCCGCCCCCGCGCCGCGGGGGCCGGCCTCGGGCAGCAGGGCCAGCAGCGGGTGCTGCGCGAAGGTGCCGTCGGCGTGCAGCTGGAAGACCGCCGCGCCGTAGCGCAGGATGGCGAAATCCGCGCTGACCCGGTGTGCCTGCATCCCGAAGACCGCGCGCAGGAAGGCGACCTCCCCCGCGACGTCGCGCACCAGAAGGTTCAGCCCCAGCCCGCGCAGCCCCGCGCCGAACTGCGCCGGCGAAAGGGTCTCGTAATCCGGCCCCTGCGCCGGCGCGGCGGTGCCCGGCACGGTATCCGCGGCGGTGTCCGGGACGGGGGGTGATGGCGGCTGGCGGGACATCGCTGCAGCTTGATCCTGCCCCCGTGGCGTGTCAACTTCGCCCATGGAACAGAACAACGCGCCCGTACAGGGCGGATGCCCGCCCCCCGAGCAGAGGGACCAAGCATGAACATCACCGCGGCCGAACTGCAGGTGGTCACCCCGGACTCGCCTGCCCCGGAAAGCTATACCGATGCCGAGGCCGCCGTGGCGCGGCTGGAGGCGCTCTATGCCGAGGCGACGGGCTTTCTAAAGACGCATTTCTCTGCCTCGATGGGGCAGGGCCACCCCGGGGTGCGCTACCGCGCCTTCTACCCCGAGGTCCGCATCACCACGAGCAGCTACGCCCAGGCGGACAGCCGGCTGGCCTTCGGCCATGTCTCTGCCCCCGGCGTGCATGCGACCACGGTCACCCGGCCCGACCTTTTCCGCAACTACCTGCGCCAGCAGATCAGCCTGCTGCTGAGCAACCACCAGGTGCCGGTCTGGGTGGGCTATTCGGACACGCCGATCCCGGTGCATTTCGCGGTGGCGAACGATCCCTCTGTCACCGTCCCGCAGGAAGGCGCGGCCAGCTTCCCGCTGCGCGATGTCTTCGACGTGCCGGACCTGTCGACGACGAACGACGACATCGTCAACGGCACCTTCCGCGCGGGCCCCGATGGCGCCGGCCCGCTGGCGCCCTTCACCGCGCAGCGCGTGGATTACAGCCTCGCGCGGCT
>JBPEXR010000146.1:0-5809 GCA_052031355.1 Paracoccaceae bacterium | reverse complement strand
CCGCCCGTTCCGCGCGGGGGGGCCGCGCCGGCTTGCTGGACCTCCCGCGCCGCCTCGCCTAGGGTCCGCGCCGACGCAGAACGCCCCTTGGAGACGCGCATGGCCTTCACCCTCGCCACCTGGAACATCAACTCGGTCCGCCTGCGCGAGGCGCTGGTCTGCCGCCTGTTGCAGGAGGACCTGCCCGACATCCTGTGCCTGCAGGAATGCAAGTCCCCGGTCGAGAAGATCCCGCTGGAGCAGTTTCGCGCGCTGGGCTACCACCACGTCATCGCCCGCGGGCAGAAGGGCTACAACGGCGTCGCCATCCTTTCGCGCCTGCCGATCGAGGATGCGGGCGATCGGGATTTCGCCGCCCTTGGCCACGCGCGCCACGTCGCCGGGCGGCTGGAGAACGGCGTGACCATCCATAACTTCTACGTCCCCGCGGGGGGCGACAAGCCCGACCGCGAGGTGAACGTGAAGTTCGGCCAGAAGCTGGACTACCTCACCGAGATGCGGGACTGGTTCCACGCCGAGGCGCCGCGCAAGTCGATCCTGGTGGGGGATCTGAACATCGCCCCGCGCGAGGATGACGTCTGGGACCACAAGAAACTGCTGAAGGTCGTCTCCCACACCCCGGTGGAGGTCGAGCATCTGGCCCAGGTGCAGGACGCCGGGTCCTGGGTGGACGTGACGCGCAAGGACATCCCCGAGGGGCGGCTTTATTCGTGGTGGTCCTACCGCTCGCCCGATTGGGACGCGGCCGACAAGGGCCGGCGGCTGGACCATGTCTGGGCAACGCCCGACATCGCCGGCGCGGCCCATTCCAGCCGCATCCGGCGCGACGTGCGCGGCTGGGACGGGCCCAGCGACCACGCGCCCGTCTTCGCCGAATTCGACCTTTGAAACATGCCCCGCTGCCCCATATAGGGAAGGCAGCCGCGACAACGCGCCGCCATCCGGGGCGCAACGACAAGGGATGAACCGATGATCGAACTTGGACAGCAGAACGCCGACGCCCCCGCCGCGGGCGACCTGATCCGCGATGTCTCCGAGGCCAACTTCATGGCCGAGGTCGTCGAGGCCAGCCGCGAGGTGCCGGTGATCGTCGACTTCTGGGCCCCCTGGTGCGGTCCGTGCAAGACGCTGGGCCCGCAGCTGGAGGCCGCGGTGCGCGCCGCCAAGGGCGCCGTGCGCATGGCGAAGGTCAACGTCGATCAGGCGCAGATGATCGCCCAGCAGCTGCGCATCCAGTCGATCCCCACGGTCTATGCCTTCTGGCAGGGCCAGCCGATCGACGGCTTCCAGGGCGCGCTGCCCGAAAGCGAGGTGAAGGCCTTCGTCGACCGCGTGGTGCAGCAGGCCGGCGGCGAAAGCGCCGGCGGCGGGCTGAGCGAGGCGCTGGAGGCGGCCGAGCAGATGCTGGAGGAGGGCGCCGCCACCGACGCCGCGCAGACCTTCGCCGCCATCCTGGGCGAGGACGAGCGCAACGCCCCCGCCTATTCCGGCCTCGTGCGCGCGCATATCGCGCTGGGCGAGCTGGACCAGGCCGAGGCGATCCTCAACGGCGCCCCGGCGGAGATCGCCAAGGCGCCGGAGATGGAAGCCGCCCATGCCGCGCTGCAACTGGCCCGCCAGGCCGAGAACGCCGGCCCCGTGGGCGAGCTGGAAGCGGCGGTGTCGGCCAACCCCGACGATCACCAGGCGCGGTTCGACCTGGCGCAGGCGCTGCACGCCAAGGGCCGCACCGCCGAGGCCGTGGATCACCTGCTGGAGCTGTTCCGCCGCGACCGCGAATGGAACGACGGGGCGGCCAAGACCCAGCTTTTCACCATCTTCGAGGCGCTCAAGCCGAACGATCCGGTGGTGCTGAACGGGCGGCGCAAACTCAGCTCGATGATATTTGCCTGACCGGGGGCGAGAGCTAGGTTTGGCCCATGATCAAACCAGCCGATCTGCCTGAAACGATCCCGCTTTTTCCGCTGCCCGGGGCGCTGCTGCTGCCGCGCTCCCGGCTGCCGCTGCACATCTTCGAGCCGCGCTACCTGGCGATGGTCGAGGATGTGCTGAAGACCCCGCATCGGCTGATCGGGATGATCCAGACCTGCCCCAAGCCCGGCACGCCCGAGACGTCGCTGCAGAAGATCGGCTGCGCCGGGCGGCTGACGCAGTTTTCCGAGACCGAGGACGGGCGCTACCTGGTGACGCTGGCCGGGGTGTCGCGCTTTCGCCTGCTGGCCGAGGAGGAGGGTTTTACCCCCTACCGCCGCGGCCGCGTCGACTGGTCCGGCTTCGACCGCGACCTCGGCGGCGGCGAGGAGGACCGCGGCTTCGACCGCGACGCCTTCCTGGGGCTTCTGTCGCGCTACTTCGAGACGCGTCACCTGCGGACCGACTGGGAATCGCTGAAGGAGGCGGAGGACGAGCTGCTCATCAACTCCCTCTCCATGCTTCTGGACTTCGCGCCCGAAGACAAGCAAGCCTTGCTCGAGGCCCCCTCGCTCTGCACCCGGCGCGAGACCCTGGTCACCCTGATCGAATATCGTCTGCGCAGCGGCGACGGCGAGGAGCGCATGCAATGAACACCCCCGAATCCCCCTTCGACCGGCGGATGCTGGAATCGCTGGTCTGCCCCAAGACCCACGCCACCCTGCGCTACGACGCCGAGCGGCAGGAGCTGGTCAGCGAAGCCGCGCAGCTGGCCTTCCCGATCCGCAACGGCATCCCCGTCCTGCTGGTGGACGAAGCGCGCCAGCTGGACTGACGCCGCCCTCAGGGCTGCATCAGCTCGGGCAGATCACCGGTCAGGCCGGCCGCCTCGCGGATGAAGCCGCGGCGCAGGGCGGGCAGGCGGTTCACCAGCCCCAGCCCCAGGCCCCGGCCCAGACGCAACAGCGGATTGTCATTGGAAAAGAGGCGGTTGAACCCGTCGGTCGCCGCTGCCAGCGTCGCCGTGTCGAAGCGCCGCCATTCCTGGTAGCGCGCCAGAACGGGCGCCGCGCCCGGGTCCTCGCCGCGGGCATGCGCCTCGGCCAGAACCTGCGCCAGGGCGGCCACGTCGCGCAGCCCGGCGTTCAGCCCCTGGCCGGCCAGCGGGTGGACCCCATGCGCCGCATCGCCCACCAGCGCCAGCCGGGGCGCGACGAAGCTTTGCGCCAGCGACAGGCCCAGCGGGTAGGTGAAACGCGCGCCCTCCAGGGAAATCTCGCCCAAAAAATCACCGAAGCGCGGGCGCAGCACGTCCAGGTAATCGGCTTCAGGCAGGGCGTTGATCCGGGCGGCGTTCTCGGCCCGCTCGGTCCAGACGATCGAGGCGCGGTTGCCCCGCAGCGGCAGGATCGCCAGCGGGCCGGCGGGCATGAAGAACTGGTGCGCCGCGCCGCCGTGCGGCCGCTCGTGCGCGATGGCGCAGACCATCGCCGTCTGGCCGTAGTCCCAGCCGGTGCGCCGGATGCCCGCCCGCCGCGCGGTGCCCGAGGCGCGCCCGTCCGCGCCCACCAGCACCCGCCCGGTGATCTGCCGCCCGTCTTTCAGGCGCACGCGCACGCCGCCGGCCTCCACCTCCTGCGCCACGACCTCGGCGCCCGCCAGCAGGGTGACGGCGGGCTCGGCGGCCAGGGCGGCCTGCAGGGCAGGGCGCAGGTGGCGATCCTCGACCATGAAGCCCATCGGCCCTTCCTCGATCTCCGCATGGTCGAAATGCAGGAAGAAGGGGCCCGCGCCTTCGCCCGGCCGCCCGTCGGAGACGACGATGTCCAGCATCGGCTGGGCCTCGGCTTCCAGCGCTGCCCACAGGCCAAGCCGCTCCAGCATCCGCTGCGAGGTCAGCGCCAGCGCGTAGGCGCGGCCGTCGAAATCGGCGGCGGTCTGCGCCGGGGCGGGCAGGGCGTCGATCACCGTGGCGCGCAGCCCGGCGCGCGCCGCCGCCAGCGCCAGCACCGGCCCGTTCAGCCCGCCACCGACGATCACCAGGTCCTGGGTGGGCGCAGCGGTCTCGGGGCCGGCTTCGGCTTCGGCTCCGGCATCGGGGGTAGGGCGGTTGGCGGTCATGCCGCTCAATATGGCGGCGGGGGCGGGATTGTCCATGCGCCCCGGCGCCGCTACCTTCCGGCGCGAACCCGAGGGGCAGGAGGGACAGATGGGCGAGTGGCGGAACATGCAGGCGGTGGAGCTGGGCGACGGCATCGCGGCCGGAACGATCGACCCGGTGGAACTGGCCGAGGCATTTCTGGAGGCGATCGCGGCGGACCCGGCGGGCCCCGACATCTACGCCCGCACCACGCCCGACCGCGCCCGGGCCGAGGCGCAGGGCGCCCGCGACCGGGCCCGCGCCGGGCTGCGCCGCGGCCCGCTGGACGGCGTACCGCTGAGCTGGAAAGACCTCGTCGACAGTGCGGGCACCGCGACCGAGGCAGGCACCGCCCTGCTGCAGGGCCGGGTGCCGCAACAGGACGCCGAGGTGCTGCGCCGCGCCACCGCCGCGGGCACCGTTTGCCTCGGCAAGACGCATATGACCGAGCTGGCCTTCGCCGGCATCGGCTACAACCCCGTCACCGCGACGCCGCCGAACCGGCAGGGGGCGCACCTGGCGCCGGGTGGCTCGTCCTCCGGGGCGGCGGCCTCGGTGGCGCTGGGGCTGGCACCGGCGGCGATCGGCTCGGACACCGGCGGATCGGTCCGGGTGCCTGCGGCCTGGAACGACCTCGTGGGCCTCAAGACCACCGCCGGGCAACTGCCGCTGGAGGGGGTCGTGCCGCTGGCCGAAAGCTTCGACACCATCGGCCCGCTGGCCCGCAGCGTGGCCGATGCCGCGGCGGTCTACGCGGTGCTGTCGGGCCGTCCCGCGCCGGACCTGCGCGGCGCGCGGCTGGCGGGCCGGCGGCTGGCCATTCTGCGCACCGCGGTGATGGAGGACCTGGCCCCCGAGATCGCCGAAGGCTACGCCCGCGCGCTGGACCGCCTGGCCAGCGCCGGCGCCGCGCTGGAGGAGATCGACGTGCCCGCGGTGGCCGAGGCGCTGCCGCTCTCCGGCGCGCTTTATACTGGTGAGGCCTACGGCACCTGGCGCGAGATGATCGAGGCGCGCCCGGAGATCATGTTCCCCGAGATCCGCGACCGTTTCCGCGCCGGGGGGCAGTTCTCGGCCGCCGATTACGTCTCGGCCTGGCGGGCCCTGCGCGCCGCCCGCGCCGATTGGGCGCGCGCCGTGGCGGGCTTCGACGCGGTGCTCTGCCCCACGACGCCGAACCTGCCGCCCGAGATCGCGCGCCTGACCCAGGAAGAGGGGTATTACCGCGAGCAGAACCTGCTGACCTTGCGCAATACGCGGGTCGGCAACCTGATGGGCCTGGCGGTGCTGACCTTGCCCACTGGCACGCCGGCGGTGGGCCTGTCGCTGATGGGCGCGCCCCACGGCGAGGCGGCGCTCCTGCGCCTTGGCGCGGCGGCGGAGGCGGCGCTGGGCTGACGCGGCCCGCTGCCGGCCGGGCGCCCCCGCGCGCAGCCCGGCACCGCGCCCGGCACCGCACCCGGGGGCGCGGTGGTGCAAATGCCACAAAGCCATGGCGCGCCATGGCTTTTTCTGGACGCCGCGGGCCCGCTTCTTTATCTTGGCCGCAAACGGGGCGCCATGATCCCGATCCTTGAGGCAGTGCTATATGTTTCCCGAGCGGTTCTCGAACCTACCGGCTTATGCGTTTCCGCGCCTGCGGAGCTTGTTGGACGCCCATGCGCCCGGCGGCGACGTCGTGCACATGACGATCGGCGAGCCGAAGCACCGCTTCCCGGACTGGATCACCCGCGAGATCACCGAGGCTGCCGAGGGCTT
>JBPEXR010000145.1:0-1533 GCA_052031355.1 Paracoccaceae bacterium | reverse complement strand
GGCGACGGCGGCGTGCGGGTCATCCTGACCAAGCGCGCCTCGGGGCTGCGCCACCATCCGGGGCAGATCGCCTTTCCGGGCGGCAAGCAGGACCCGGGCGATGCCGATGCCACCGCCGCCGCCCTGCGCGAGGCGGAGGAGGAGATCGGCCTGCCGCGCCACCGGGTCGAGGTGCTGGGCCACCTGCCGCCGCACGAGACGGTCACCGCCTTCGCCGTCACCCCGGTGCTGGGGCTGATCGAGGGCGGCTTCACCCCGGTGCCCGAACCCGGCGAGGTGGCGGAGGTTTTCTCGGTCCCGCTGGCGCATCTGGCGGAGCCGGCGAACTACAGCGTGCAGTCGCGCCGCTGGCGGGGCGAGCGGCGGTATTACTACACCGTGCCCTGGGGGCCCTATTACATCTGGGGCGCCACCGCGCGCATCCTGCGCGGCCTGGCCGAGAGCCTGACGGCATGAACGCGCCGCGCCTTTCCGGCGGCTGGATCGCCGCGCCCGCCACCCAGCGCGCCTTCGCGCTTCTGGAGGGGGGCGGGCACCGGGCCTACGCGGTGGGCGGCTGCGTGCGCAACGAGCTTCTGGGCGCGCCGGTCAGCGACATCGACATCGCCACCGACGCGCGGCCCGAGGCGGTGCTGGCCCTGGCCGAGGCGGCGGGGATCAAGGCGGTGCCCACGGGGATCGAGCACGGCACGGTGACCCTGGTGATCGAGGGCGCGCCCTTCGAGGTCACGACCTTCCGGCGCGACGTCGCCACCGACGGGCGCCGCGCCACGGTCGCCTTCGCCGCCGACCTGCGCGAGGATGCGCTGCGGCGCGATTTCACGATGAACGCGCTTTACGCCGACGCCCGGGGCGATCTGCACGACCCGCTGGGCGGGCTGGCCGACCTGCGGGCGCGGCGGGTGCGGTTCATCGCCGACCCCGACCAACGCATCCGCGAGGATTACCTGCGCATCCTGCGTTTCTTCCGCTTCAACGCCTGGTACGGCGCGGGGCAGCTGGATGCCGAGGCGCTGGCGGCGATCGGCGCCAACCTGGACGGGCTGGAGCAGCTCTCTGCGGAGCGCCTGGGCGCGGAGATGAAAAAGCTGCTGGCCGCCCCCGACCCGGCGCCGGCGGTGGCGGCGATGCGCGCGGCGGGCGTTCTGGCGCGGGTGCTGCCGGGGGCCGAGGACCGCGCCCTGGCCCCGCTGGTGCACCTGGAGGGCGAGGTGCCGCCCGATGCGATCCGCCGCCTTGCGGCGCTGGGCGGCGAGGACCCGGCGGCGCGGCTGCGCCTGTCGAAGGCCGAGGCGAAGCGGCTGGAGGCGATCCGAGCGGCCGCGGGCGCCGCGGATGGGCCGGCGGCGCTGGGCTATCGCCACGGCGCGGCGGCGGCGCGCGATGCGCTGCTGTTGCGGCACGCCAGCCTTGGCACGCCCCTGCCGCCAGGCGCGCTGGAGGCGGCGGAGCGCGGCGCGGCGGCGAGCTTTCCGGTGGCGGCGCGGGACCTGATGCCGCGCTATCAGGGGCCGGCGCTGGGCGCGCGGCTGC
>JBPEXR010000144.1:0-2126 GCA_052031355.1 Paracoccaceae bacterium | reverse complement strand
GTGGCCGAGGCCAGCGCCGCGGACGTGGAGACGGCCCTCGGTGCCGCCCGCCCCTGGGAGGCCGCGCCCGAGGAACGCGGCCGCGTGCTGGCCCGCGCCTCCGAGCTTTACGAAGCGCGCTACGGCGAGATCTTCGCCCTG
This sequence comes from Paracoccaceae bacterium, assembly GCA_052031355.1. Classification (GTDB taxonomy): domain Bacteria; phylum Pseudomonadota; class Alphaproteobacteria; order Rhodobacterales; family Rhodobacteraceae; genus JBPEXR01. The sequence goes on along the minus strand of JBPEXR010000144.1, from coordinate 1,985 downwards.
CTCGCGCGCGAGGCGGGCAAGGGCGTCGCCGATTGCGTGGCCGAGCTGCGCGAGGCGGTGGATTTCCTGCGCTACTACGGCGCCAACGCGCCCCGCGAGGCCGCACCCGTGGGCCGCTTCACCTGCATCAGCCCCTGGAACTTCCCGCTGGCCATTTTCACCGGCCAGATCGCGGCGGCGCTGGCGGCGGGCAACGCGGTGCTGGCCAAGCCGGCCGAGCAGACGCCGCTGATCGCGCATCTGGCGGTCGAGCTGCTGCACGAGGCCGGCGTGCCGCGCCACGCGCTGCAGCTTCTGCCGGGCGGGGGCGCGGTGGGGGCGCGGCTGACCAGCGATCCGCGCGTCGATGGCGTCGCCTTCACCGGCTCCACCGAGACCGCGCGCAAGATCCGCCGCGCCATGGCCGAGCACCTGGCCCCCGGCGCGCCGCTGATCGCCGAGACGGGCGGCCTCAACGCCATGATCGTCGACAGCACGGCCTTGCCCGAACAGGCGGTCGAGGCAATCGTCGAAAGCGCCTTCCAGTCGGCCGGGCAACGCTGCTCGGCGCTGCGCTGTCTTTACGTGCAGGAGGATATCGCCCCGCAGTTCATCGAGATGCTGAAGGGCGCGATGGACGCGCTGCGCCTCGGCGCGCCATGGGAGCTGTCGACCGACGTCGGACCGGTGATCGATGCCGAGGCCCGCGCCGGGATCGAGGCGCATGTCGCCGCCGCCCGCGCCGAGGGCCGTGTCCTGCATGAGCTGGCGCGCCCCGCCGGCGGCCATTTCGTCCCGCCCGTGCTGATCCGCGTCCCCGGCATCGAAGCGCTGGAGCGCGAGGTCTTCGGCCCGGTGCTGCATGTCGCCACCTTCAAGGCGGGCGAGATCGACGCGGTGATCGACGCGGTCAACGCCACCGGCTACGGGCTGACCTTCGGCCTGCAGACGCGGATCGACGACCGCGTGCAGCACGTCTCGGACCGGATCCACGCCGGCAATGTCTACGTCAACCGCAACCAGATCGGCGCCATCGTCGGCAGCCAGCCCTTCGGCGGCGAAGGCCTGTCGGGCACCGGCCCCAAGGCGGGCGGGCCGCATTACCTGCCGCGCTTCTGCCGGCCCGAGGCGCCCACCGCCGCGCCCGGCACCTGGTCCGGCCGGATGCCGGCGCAGGAGGTGCACAGCGCCCTGAGAGACGCGGCGCGCGCCATCCCCGCCGGCGAGAAACAGACGATGTCGATGTCGGGGCCCACGGGCGAAAGCAACCAGCTGTCCACCCTGCCCCGGCAACCGCTGCTTTGCGCCGGGCCTGGCGCCGAGGCGGCGGCGGCGCAGGCCGCGGCGGTGACGGCCCTGGGCGGGATCGCGGTCGAGGCCAGCGGGGAGGTCGCCCCCGAGGCGCTGCGCGAGGCGCCGAACCTGGGCGGCGTCCTCTACTGGGCCGAGGGCGAGACGGCGCGCGCGCTCGACCTGGCGCTGGCCGAACGCGAAGGCCCGCTGGTGCCGCTGATCACCGGCCTGCCCGACCTGGCCCGCGTCCGGGCCGAGCGGCACGTCTGCATCGACACCACCGCCGCCGGCGGAAACGCGGCGCTGCTGGGCGGGGCGGCTTGACCTTTCGGGGCGAAGCGCCAAGCTTCGCCCCATGTTTCCCATCCGCGATCACAACCCCTCGGGGCGGACGCCCTTCGTCACCTACGCGCTGATCGCGGCGAACATCCTGATATTCCTGTCCTACTGGCCGGGGAACGCGCAGGACGCGATCCAGGTATTCTTCATCGACTGGGCGCTGATCCCGGCGCGCATCACCTATGGCGAGGGGTTCCACACCTTCGTTTCCTCCATGTTCCTGCACGGCGGCTGGATGCACCTGGCCGGCAACATGCTGTTTCTCTTCATCTTCGGCGACAACATGGAGGACGAGATGGGCCACGGCGGCTTTCTGGCCTTCTACCTGGCGGCCGGGCTGGCGGCGGGGCTGGCGCAGTTCGGCGCGGCGCCGG
>JBPEXR010000143.1:0-2456 GCA_052031355.1 Paracoccaceae bacterium | reverse complement strand
GCCCAGACCGGGGCCGGATCGGCCAGGAACGCCGGGTCCAGCGGGTCGAACGGCAGCTCAACGCCGGGCGGCGGCGGCCTTCTCCCAGCGAGCCACGCGCTTATCGATCTCAGCATTGTTGGCGTCCAGATGTTCGGCCAGTTCCGCGCGGTCGTCCGCGTCCAGCGCCACGCCGGCGGCCAGTTTCGACAGGATCTCGACCTTGTAGAAGCGCAGCGCCGCGGACAGCACGAAGACCTCGTGCGTCAGGTCCGCCGTGGTCGAGGGCGAGCACATGTCGGCGATGTTGTCCGAGCCAAGGCGCACCGGCACCCCGGCGACCGAAAGCTCCAGCACCCGGACGATGGAATTGTAGGTGGGGGTGGGCACGCGGCGCATCTGCCGCATGCCGATGGCCGCAGAGGGGCAGCAGATGATGCCGATCCGTGCTTCCTTCAGCCCCTCGACATAGGCCGCCCAGCGCGCCTCGTCGTAGGTGGAGGGGGAAATGGCGTGCACCGCCCAGACCAGAGGCTCCTCCGCCGTGCCGAAGGGCCCCTCGCGGCGCAGCACCTCGATCAGCCGCTCGGTCCCGTCTTCCTGCGGGATGTTCAGCTGGTCGGTGTGGACGTGCAGCATCTTGCCGGTCTCGCGCGCCAGGGCGGTCACGCGGCGGCAATGCTCCTCGAACCCGATGTGGCCGGGATAATCGTCGAGATCGTCCGCCTCGGGCAGCGAGCCGATGAAATCCGCCCTGGCGACGCCCTGCTCGAAGATCTCCCACTGGCGCGGCATGTCATCGCGAAAGCCGAAGGGCGTGTAGGCGGCCAGTTGCAGGTCGATCCGGCCGGCGTAGTCCCGCTTGATCTCGCTCAGCAGCTCCAGCGCCGAGAGGCCGACGCAGTCGGGCGTGACATCGACCATGGTATCGACCCGGCGGGTGTTCACCGCCAGCATCTCGTCCAAGGTCTTGCGCACGCGGCGGCCCAGGTCGGGCGCCTCGTAGGCCGGCCCTTCGTGGACCGAGGCGATCAGCTTGTGCTTCTGCTGCAGCGAGATATGCGAGTTTTCGAGCACCCGCAGGCGCCCGTGGTCGACGTAGCCGTCTTCCAGCGTCTCGGCGCGGTCGATGTGGACATGGGCGTTGTGATAGCCGCCCAGGCGCGCCACCTCCGCCCGCAGCTTGTCGAAAAATGGGCCGTTCATCGAAGAATCCTCGGGGGCCGTGGGCGCGCGCCGGCCGGTCCGGCCCCGAAGGATGCGCCGCAGGCGAATGCCATGTCGAAATACCCTTTCGGCATAGCAACCGCCCGCGCGCGCTGGCAAGCCTCTTGGCCCCGGGCCGCGGGCGCGCCGCGCCGCCGCCGGGGCCGTGCCGGGGTCAGATCGCCGCCAGCATCGCCTCCCCGCCCGAGACCTCGCAGCCGCGGCTGACCTCGGGGTGGAAGCGCGTCACCGTGCCATCTTCGACCAGCATCGCGTAGCGCTTGGACCGGGTGACCAGCCCCGCCTCGGGGGCGTCGAACTCCATGCCGATCGCGCGGGTGAAGGCGCCCTCGGGGTCCGACAGCATGGTCACCCCGCCGTCGCCCGCGCCGGTGGCCTTGGCCCAGGCGTCCATCACGAAAGGATCGTTCACCGACAGGCAGATCACCTCGTCCACGCCCTTCTCGGCCAGCCCGTCCCGCACCCGCAGGAAGCTGGGCACATGCGCCGAATGACAGGTGGGGGTGAAGGCGCCCGGCACGGCGAAGATCACCACCTTGCGGCCGTCCAGCTTTTCCTGCAGGGCGACCGGCTCGGGGCCGTTCGGGCCCATTTGCATCAGGGTGGCACCGGGCAGGCGGTCACCTTCGGAAATCGGCATGGGGGTCTCCTCGTCTCGATTGCGTTTCGCGTCCCAAGCCATATAGGGTCCGCGCGGCAGATGGGCCAAGAAACTTCTCACCAGCGGGGGCGGCGCGGATGAGCCATATCGTTGCAATCGGGGCCGGGCAGGCCGGGGCGGCGCTTGTGGCGCGGCTGCGCAAACAGGGCTTCGACGGTCAGATCACCCTGATCGGCGCCGAGGCGGCACCGCCCTACCAGCGCCCGCCGCTGTCGAAGAAGTACCTTTTGGGCGAGATGACGCGCGAGCGCCTCTTCCTGCGCCCCGAGGCCTGGTACGCCGAGCAGGACATCGCGCTGCGCCTTGGCACCCGCGTCACCGCCATCGACCCCGGCGCGCAGCGGATCGAGGTGGAGGGCGAGACGCTGGCCTATGACGAGCTGGTGCTGACCACCGGCAGCCGCCCCAACCGCTTGCCGGCCCGGCTGGGCGGCGATCTGCCCCGCGTCTACACCGTGCGCGATCTGGCCGATATCGACGCCATGGCGCCGGAGTTTGCCGAAGGGCGGCGCGTGCTCATCGTCGGCGGCGGCTACATCGGGCTGGAGGCGGCCGCCGTGGCCGCCCAGCGCGGGCTGAAGGTGGTGCT
>JBPEXR010000142.1:0-2893 GCA_052031355.1 Paracoccaceae bacterium | reverse complement strand
AGCGCCGCGGCCGGGCCGGAGACGACACAGAGGTCCGGCGCGTTTTCGGCTGCAAGGTCCAGATCGTCGCCCAATAGCGGCTCCACCTCCTCCGCCGAGAGGGGGACCGACAGCATGCCGCCGGCCGATTGCGCGCTGACCTCGTCGAACAACTGCCCGCGCAGCACGACGAGGCCCAGCGCATCCTCGAAGGACATCACGCCGGCCAGGCAGGCGGCGGTATTCTCGCCCATCGAATGGCCGATCAGCGCGCGCGGCACCACGCCCCAGGACATCCAGAGCTGCGACAGCGCGTATTCCGTCAGCATCAGCAGCGGCAGCTGGGCAGAGGGGCGGCGCAGCGCCGCCTCGGCCTCGGCCACCCGGCCCGGCTCCGGCAGCCAGAGCGGCCTCAGGTCCAGCCCGTGGCGGTCCTTCAGCAGCGCCAGGCCGCGGTCCATCCAGTCGGCGAAGACAGGCTCTGTCTCGTAGAGATCGCGCGCCATGCCTGCGTATTGCGCCCCGCCGCCGGGGAACAGGAAGGCCGGCTCGGGCGCCTGCAGGGCCTCGTGCGTGAAGACGCGCGGGCGGGGCTGCGCCTCCAGCAGCTCGGCGGCCTCGGCTGGGTCATGCGCGACAAGGACGCGGCGGTGCGGCAGGGCCTGGCGGCCCTCCTTCAGGGTCCAGGCGACGTCGGCGAGGTCAAGGTCCGGGTTGGCGCGCAGGTGGGCGGCCAGTCGCGCGGCGGTCGCATCGCGGGCGGCGGGCGTATGGGCCGAAAGGACAAGCGGCTGGAACGGCCAGTCCGAAGCCTCCCCCGGGGCGCGGTCCGGGGCTTCTTCCAGCACCGCGAAGGCGTTGGTCCCGCCCACGCCCAGCGAGTTGACGCCGGCGCGCCGCGGCGCCATCGCGCCCCCCGCGAAGGGCAGCGGGCGGTCGGCCACGGCGAAGGGCGTGGCGGCGAAGTCGATGGCCGGGTTGGGCGCCTCGAACCCCAGCGAGGGGGGGATCTGCCGGTGGTGCAGCGCCAGCGCGGTCTTGACCACGCTGGCCACCCCCGCGGCGGTGTCGAGATGGCCGATGTTCGTCTTGACCGACCCGATGCGGCAGCTGCCCGGCCCGCCCGCGGGGCCGAAGGCCTGGGCGAGGGCGGCCACCTCGATCGGGTCGCCCAGGTAGGTGCCGGTGCCGTGGCATTCGACATAGCCCAGCGTTTCGGCGGGCGTTCCTGCCACCGCCAGCGCCTCGGTGATCGCCCCGGCCTGGCCGTCGACCGAGGGGGCCAGGTAGTTGGCCTTGCCGGCGCCGTCGTTGTTGACCGCGCTGCCCTTGACCACGGCCCAGATGTGATCGCCGTCCGCCAGCGCATCCTCCAGCCGCCGCAGCGCCAGCACCCCGGCGCCGGAGCCGAAGACGGTGCCCTGCGCCCGGTGGTCGAAGGCATGGCACGCCCCGTCGGGGGAGAGGATCTCCCCCTCCTTGTGGATGTAGCCGCGGCCCTGCGGCAGCTCGATCGTTGCGCCGCCCGCCAGCGCCATGTCGCATTCGCCCGAGAGCAGCGACTGGCAGGCGTAGTGCAGCGCCACCAGCGAGGTGGAACAGGCGGTCTGCAGGCCAAGGCTGGGACCCGTCAGGTTCAGCACATGGCTGACGCGGGTCGCCATGAAATCCTTGTCGTTGCCGGTGTGGCGCAGAAGAAAGAGGCCCGTATCCTCGACCAGGTCCGGGTTCGAGCAGATGTTGAAGTAGAAGTAGCTGCCCATGCCGCAGCCGGCGAAAACGCCGATGGGGCCGGGGAAACGCGCCGGATCGTGCGCGGCGTTCTCCAGCGCTTCCCAGCAGGTTTCCATGAAATGGCGGTGCTGCGGGTCGAGGATCGCCGCCTCCTTCGGCCCGAAGCCGAAAAGCGCGGCGTCGAACTCGTCGAAGCCCTCCAGCGGCGCGGCGAAGGGCACGTAGCCGGGCAGTTGCCGGCGGGCGCGCGGCTCGCCCGCGGCGTCAAGCTCGGCCTCGGTCAACTCGCGAATGGCCGAGCGTCCCTCGCGCAGCAGGTCCCAGAACGCCTCCACCGACGGCGCACCGGGCAGGTGCGCTGCCATGCCCACGATGGCGATATCGCCTGGGCCGGCCGCCGGGGCTTCGGGGGATTGGGACATGATGCTCGAACCTCTTTTGCCAAATGATCCTGCGTCAATGCGTACAAAATTGGGCGCAATCGCGGCGCTTCAGGGGGGAGGTCCCGCGCCGGGCGGCGCGGCGTTGCATGGCAGGTTCAGAAGCGTGCCAGGCCCAGGATGGCGTCCCAATGAACGCCCAGGGCCAGAACGGTGACCGCCCCCCCCAAGGCGGTGAAAAACATGTCGTGCAGCGGGTCCCATGCCCCGGAACGGCGCGCCAGCCAGACCGCAACAGGATACGAGAGCACCAGCCCCGCGCCAAGTCCAAGAACCGCGCCCATCAGGCCCGCCAGCGACACGCCCGCCCCGATCCCGCCCAGGACCAGCGCGGCGCGCAGCGCGGTGAAGATGAAGAACCGCCGCGAATCGCCCGCCGCCAGCGCCGCCTGGTCGTAGGTCAGCACGATCATCCGCGGGATCTGCATGCAGGCCAGCAGCGTGACGATCCCGCCCGCCGCGGCATAGCGCGGATCGTAGAGCCAATCGACCAGCCAGGGCCCCAGCAGCGCCGCCAGCGCCCCCAGCGCCAGCAGCGCCCCGGTCACCGCGAAGCGCATGCGGCGCAGGCGGGCGAAATTCTCGGCGCTCTCGGCGGGGGGGCATTCGCGGTAGATCGGGATCAGCAGCTTGTGGGTCAGCATGCTGCCCAGCATCATCGGGAAGGAGGCCAGGAAGAAGCCGATGTTGTAGATGCCGAAGAGCGCCAGGTTCAGCGCCCGGCCCAGGATCAGCTTGTC
>JBPEXR010000141.1:0-2643 GCA_052031355.1 Paracoccaceae bacterium | reverse complement strand
GCCGATATCCACGCCGACATCGGCCCCGATAGCGCCCCCGTGGCCGCCATCGCTGCCGTGCGAGCCGCCCACGTCCACGCCCACATCGGCGCCGATCCCGCCGCCGTGGCCGCCATCGTGGCCTCCATCGTGGCCCCCACCAGAGCCACCCACATCTACCCCAACGTCGGCACCGATGCCGCCGTCGTGGCCGCCATCGCCGGACCCGTGCCCCCCGTGCCCGTCATGTCCCCCGTGGCTGCCGCCGATCCCGATGGATGCCTCGACCCCCAAGCTGCCGGTCGCCTGGACCGGCCCGGCGCCCAGGGCACCGATCAACGCGGTGGTCACCAAGAGTTTTTTCGTCAGCATGACAACTCCTCCTCGAAGTGTATCTGCGGGAAGAGTTAGACCGTTTAGGTTGAGTTCAATAACTCCAGGTTGTGAACTTTGCTTGCCGGAATCGTGAAAAAACCGTGCCGGGTTGCCCTGGCACGGTTTTCGCAAATTTTGGTTGTGGCGGGTTCAGGCCCGGCGTTCCTCGAAGCTGAGCGCGATGAAGGAGGGCAGGTGGTCGCCCATTCCGACCACTTGCTTGTCCTTGCCACCGCGACCGCCCTTGCCGCCACGGCCGCGGCCGGACCGGCCGTCCTGCGCCGGCTTGGCGGCCTCTGCCTCGGCGGGCGCCTCGGGTTTCGCCTCGGCCGGTTTGTCGGCTGCCGCTTCGGGCGTTGCCTTGTCATCCGCGGTATCGGCGGGCGTCTCAGCGGGCGCCTCTGCCGCGGCGCCTTCGGGGGCAGCCGCTTCGGCCTTGGGCGCCGCGTCCTTGGGCTGCTCTTTCTCCGCGGACCGCCCGCGGCCGCCGCGACGGCGGCGCTTGGGCTTCTCGCCCTCGGCCGGCGCGGGCGCTGCTTCGGCTGCGGGGGCATCCTCCGCCGGGGCGGCGGTGCCCAGCGGGTTCTCGACCCGCGGGATCTGCTTCTGGATCAGCTTCTCGATGGCGTCGAGGTTCTTTTCGTCCTTGGGCGCGCAGATCATCAGCGCCTTGCCCTCGCGCCCCGCGCGCCCGGTGCGGCCGATGCGGTGCACGTAATCCTCGGAATGGGAGGGGACGTCGAAGTTGAAGACATGGCTCACCGCCGGAACGTCCAGCCCGCGGGCGGCCACGTCCGAGGCGACGAGGAAGCGCAGCTCGCCGTTGCGGAACGCCTCCAGCGTGCGGGTGCGCTGCGACTGGTCCAGATCGCCGTGGATCGGCGCGGCGTCATAGCCGTATTTCTTCAGGCTCTTGGCCACCACGTCCACATCCGCCTTGCGGTTGCAGAAGATGATCGCGTTGCTGCAAGCCTCGCCCTCGCCGTCGATCAGCTTGCGCAGCACCTTGCGCTTCTCGCTGGCCTCGCGGTCGCGGCGGCTGGCGCGGAACATGACCACGCCCTGGTCGATCGTCTCGGAGGCGGTGGCCTGGCGGGCCACTTCGATGCGCGCCGGGGCCGAGAGGAACGTATTGGTGATCCGTTCGATCTCCGAGGCCATGGTGGCCGAGAAGAACAGCGTCTGCCGGGTGAAGGGGGTCAGCGAGAAGATCCGCTCGATATCCGGGATGAAGCCCATGTCGAGCATCCGGTCGGCTTCGTCCACCACCATGATCTCGATCCCGGTGAGCAGCAGCTTGCCGCGCTCGAAATGGTCCAGCAGGCGGCCGGGCGTGGCGATCAGCACGTCGACGCCCTTGTCGATCAGCTGGTCCTGCTCCTTGAAGCTGACGCCGCCGATCAGCAGCGCCTTGGTCAGCTTCACGTTCTTGGAATAGGTGTCGAAGTTCTCGGCCACCTGGGCTGCCAGCTCCCGCGTGGGGCACAGCACCAGGCTGCGCGGCATGCGCGCCCGGGCGCGGCCGCGGGCCAGCTTGGTGATCATCGGCAGCGTGAAGCTGGCGGTCTTGCCCGTGCCCGTCTGGGCGATGCCCAGCACGTCGCGCCCTTCCAGCGCCGGCGGAATCGCCTGGGCCTGGATCGGGGTGGGGGTTTCGTAGCCCGCTTCTTCGATAGCTTTGAGAACCTTCGGGTTCAGGTTCAGGTCGGAAAATTTTGTCATGTGTATCCGTGGTTTACGGACACTTTCTGGCCCGTAGCTTCATATGCGCGTCCGTTGCGCCGGCTTGGACGTGCGATCTGGGCACATCCCGTGCCGCGGGGTGTAACGCATTGACGCTGCAAGCGCAATGAAATGACGCCCGCGTCGCTGCGGCACACCCGCACGGGTCAGGACGGGGCGCGCGCCACTCGCCCTTGGGGTGAGGATATAGGGCATCAGCGGAAACAATCGCCCCTCAGCCTGGGAAATGTTTCGCGCGCAGGGCGGGAAAATCGATCGCCGCTTCGGCCAGCAGCCCCTCGCGCGCCAGGGCTTCGCGCAGGGCGGGGCGGTCGGTGCAGACTTCCTCGAAGAAAGCGCGCAGACCGGTCGCGCCCTCGGCCGCCTCCAGCGCGGCGAAGAGCGCGTGGCGCGTCGGCCCGCCGGGGCGGCTGTCGGCGCCAAGCGCCGCGCGGTAGGCGCCGTGCGACAGGCGGTAGCGGTAGTGGCGCTCGAACTCCTCCCAGCTTGCCGCGTGGTGGTGCAGAAGCAGGGTCTCCGGCAGGGGACGCTCGCCGGGGTTCAGCA
>JBPEXR010000140.1:0-1628 GCA_052031355.1 Paracoccaceae bacterium | reverse complement strand
AGCGCATCCTTCACCGTCAGCTTCGGCGGGACGTTGTCGCGCGCCTCGAAGGCGCCATGCACGTGGCAGCAGCGAATGCGCACCTGCAGCATGACCGGCGTGTTCGAGGCCTCCGACAGCTCGAACCCGTGGCGCACCGCATCGGTGATCGAAGGCAGGTTCGGACGCGGGTCCAGCAGCCAGATCTGGCTTTTCATAGCGAAGGCATGGCTGCGCTCCTGCATGATGGAGGAGCCTTCGCCGTAATCCTCGCCCACGATGATCAGCGCGCCGCCCTTCACCCCGCCCGAGGCAAGGTTGGCCAGCGCGTCCGAGGCGACGTTGGTGCCGACTGTGGACTTGAAGGTGACGGCGCCGCGGATCGGGTAGTGCACGCTGGCGGCCAGCATGGCGGCAGCGGCGGCTTCCGAGGCGTTCGCCTCGAAACGGATGCCAAGCTCGCTCATCAGCTCCTCGGCATCGGCCAGCACGTCCATCAGGTGGCTGATCGGCGCGCCCTGGTAGCCCCCGACATAGCCGACACCGTTTTCCAGCAGCGCCTTGGTGATGGCAAGAATGCCCTCGCCCCGGAAGGTCTGCCCCGCGCCGATGCGCAGCTGTTCGACTTCCTTCTTGAACGATCTTTCGGCCATGCAACCCTCCCAATCAGCAGGGTCAGCATAGATATATTCATTTTCATATACAATGGCGAAACGCCACCCGGCATGGAAAATCCGGGACCGCCGGACGGGGAGCCGGGCCTAGATCTCGTGCTGACGGACGTTCTTGAGGATGCGCTGCAGCGTGCCGACGAAGGCCGCGCGCTCGTCCTCGGCGATGCCGTCGAACATGCGCTCGTAGTAGGAATGCATGACCGGCCAGGCGCGGTCGAACTCGGCCCGGCCGCGGTCGGTCAGGTAAATCTCGCGCACCCGCCCGTCCGAGGCCCGCTCGCTGCGCCGCACGAGGCCCGCTTTTTCCAGCGATTCCAGCGTGCGCGACATGGTCGATTGCTCGGTTACTGCGTAGACCGACAGCTCGTTGATGGTCAGCCCCGGCACCACCGCCAGCACCGCCAGCGTGCGCATCTTGGCGGTGCTCAGCGACCGCTCGCGCAGCCCGTTCTGCAACTCGGCGTTATAGCGGCCCATGATGCGGTTCATCAGGTAGGGCGCGAAGTGGAACAGGCCGATCTCCCCCAGGGTCTGGTGGGGGCGTTCCGGGGGGCTTTGCTGCAGTTCGCCATCTGCCATGAGGCCATCCTCTCGTTACGTTCGGGCCGCTGCCCCGGGTCAGGACAGCGATTGCGCCGCCAGATAGCCCGATCCGCCGCCAAGGCCCGGGCCGGGGTGGGTGGAAGCGCCGATATGCCATAGATTCGCGACTTCGGTGCGGTGATTGGCAGACATCTTGAAGGGGCGCCAGATAAAGAACTGGTCGAGCCCGCAATGTCCGCCGTAGGGATCGCCGCCCTCGAGGTTGACGTTCATCGCCTCCAGATCGCTCGGCGCATAGGCGCGGCGGGCCAGGACATTCTCGGCGAAGCCGTCGATGTGGCGGGCCAGGATCGCCTCGATCCGGTCGGCATAGGCCTCGCGCAGTTCCTCGGTCCAGGCGCCATCCGCGGGCACCTCGATCTGCCCGGCCGC
>JBPEXR010000014.1:0-1851 GCA_052031355.1 Paracoccaceae bacterium | reverse complement strand
GATGTCCTCTACCACCTGCTGGTGATGCTTGCCGCCCGCGACGTCACACTGGCCGAGGTGGAGGAAGAGCTTGCCCGCCGCCAGGGCCAAAGCGGGATCGAGGAGAAGGCCAGCCGCTAGGCCGGCCGCCGCGGTCCAAGGGCCGCCCCTGCCCCACCGCGGCAGTCCCTCCCCGGCATCCCGCGCGCCGTGCTACCCTGCCCGGCAGGGAGGGTTTCACCATGACGCAGGACATCGCGGCGCGGGCGCGCATTCTCATCCGCCGGCCGTCCGCAGCGGTCTACGCCGCCTTTGCCGACCCGGCGCAGATGACGCGCTTCTGGTTTCCGCGCGCCAGCGGCCCGCTGAAGCCGGGCGCGGCGGTGACGTGGTTCCTGGCCGCGGAGGATGGCGCACCGGGGATCGACGTGCGGGTGCGCGCGGCGGAGGAAGGCCAGCGCCTGCGCTTCGACTGGGGCATGGAGGGGCAGTTCACCGCCGTCGATTTCCGCTTCACCGCGCAGGGGCCCGGCACGACGCTGCTGGAGGTCGCCGAGACGGGTTTCACCGGCACGCCGGAGCAGGTTCTGGCCCGCGCCCTCGATTCCACCGGCGGGTTCAACCAGGTCGTCGTCGCCGCCAAGGCCTGGCTCGAACATGGCGCGGCAGTCAACGTGGTGACCGACCACGCGCCGGCCAGAGCGGCGCCCTAGAGCTTCGAGGAGATGATCCCGGTGTTGAAGCCGCCCATGCGCAACTCGCCGAAGAGGCGCTGGTATTCGATCTTCGGGCAGCGATCCATCACCACCTCCACCCCGCGTTCGCGCGCCTTTTCCGCCGCGCCCTCGTGCCGGACGCCGATCTGCATCCAGATGGTCTTGAGGTCCGGGAATGCCTCCAGCGCTTCGTCCACCACGGGCGGCACGGCCTCCGAGCGGCGGAAGATGTCCACCATGTCGACGCCGCCCTCGATCTCGCCCAGGCTGGCGCGGATCGTCTGGCCGAACAGCGGCTTGCCGGCGTGGCCGGGGTTCACCGGGATCACGGTATAGCCCTTCAGCGCCAGGTAGCGCGCCACGTAGTAGCTGGGCCGCACCGGGTTGGTGGAGACGCCCACCACGGCGATGCGGCGGGTGGATTTCAAGATCTGGCGAAGCTGCGCGTCGGTCTGGCTCATGCCGCAGAGGATAATCCGGGCGGGGCGAAGAAAAAAGCGCCCAAACCTGAAGGCTTGGGCGCAGTCACGGAACGAGGGACAGTGAAGAGAACGCGAAGGTTCCGGCCTCGCGCTCTGCTTAAAGATGTAGGCATGGGGCGGCGAGGGATAAGGCACAGTCAAGCACATGTGAACAAAAGAGGGGCGGCCCCGCAGGACCGCCCCCGATCTTCGCGCCGCAGCCCCGTGTCAGGCGACCAGCCGCGGCGCGCTGCCTTCGCTTTCCTCGACCAATGCGCCGTGCAGCGCCTTGATCGCATCGTCGGTCTGCTCGCGCGGGACGACGAACTGGATATCGACGTTGCGCGGGCCCTGCTGGACCGCCACGGGTTCCACCCCCGCGGTGGTCATGGCGTTGAGGCCACGGCCCAGCGCGTTCAACCCCTTGAGGTTGCGCCCGATGGCCGAAACGACAGCCAGGCTGCGGGTGCTGATCTCGGCGCCCGGGTACTTCTCCAGGATGTCCGCCTCGACCCGTTTCACCGCCTTCAGCGACGCGTCGACGTAATGCGTGATGGCATTGGCGTTGGACGATTTGGCGACGATGCGCACCTGGTGGCGCGTCAGCGCCTGCAGGATCGCCGCGTCATAGCCCTTCACGCCGACCATGTCCTGCTCGAACACCTCCAGCGCGATGACGTCCAGCCCGGTGACGA
>JBPEXR010000139.1:0-7492 GCA_052031355.1 Paracoccaceae bacterium | reverse complement strand
CGCCGGCACGGGCTGCCGCGCCGCGCCCGCCGCGCCCGCATTGCCGAGCTGCTGACAGAGGCCGAACTGCTGGGCCAGGCCCGCCAGCCGGCCCGCGCCCTGTCGGGCGGCGAGCAGCAGCGCCTGGCGTTGGTGCGCGCGCTGGCCTGCGAGCCGGCGCTGGTCTTCCTGGACGAGCCGACGGCCTCGCTTGACCCCGCGGCGACGGGGCAGATCGAGGCGATGGTGCGCGCCGCCGCCCGCGCCGGGCGCAAGATCGTCCTTGTGACGCACGACCTGGGCCAGGCCCGCCGCCTGGCGGATGAGGTCGTCTTCCTGCACGCCGGGCGGCTGGCCGAACACGCCCCGGCGCCGGCCTTTTTCACCGCGCCCGAAAGCGCCGCCGCGCGCGCCTACCTGCAAGGGGAGCTTCCCGAATGATGCCATCGTCCTTCCGCCGCCTCGCCGCCCGCGCGAGCCTTGCCGCGACCCTGGCCGCGGGGCTGATCCTCGGGCTGGGGGCGGGGCCGGCGGCGGCGGAACGGCTGATCGTGCAATCGACGACATCGACCCAGAACTCGGGGCTGCTGGACGCCATCCTGCCGGCCTTCGAGGCGGAGAGCGGCATCGACGTGCAGGTGGTGGCCGTCGGCACCGGGCAGGCCATCGCCAATGCCCGCGCCGGCGACGGCGACGTGCTGCTGGTGCATTCGCGCCCCGACGAGGCGCTGTTCGTCGCCCAGGGCTGGGGGGTCGAACGCCTCGACGTGATGTACAACGATTTCGTCCTGGTCGGCCCGGCCGAGGATCCCGCCGGGGTACGCGGCTACCGCGACGCCGCCGGCGCGCTGCGCAAGATCGCCGTGGCCGGGGTGCCTTTCGTCTCCCGCGGGGACGAGTCCGGCACCCACAAGGCCGAGATGCGTCTGTGGGAAAAGACCGGCGTCGATGTCGCCAAGGCCTCGGGCACCTGGTACCGCGAAACGGGCTCGGGCATGGGGGCGACGCTGAACACCGCGCGCGGCATGAACGCCTATGCGCTGACCGACCGCGCGACCTGGATCGCCTTCGGCAACAAGGGCTCGCATGAGATCCTCAGCGAGGGGGATCCGAAGCTTTTCAACCAGTACGGGGTGATCGCGGTGAACCCGGAGCGGCATCCGCATGTGGCAGCGGAAGCGGCCGAGCGGTTCATCGCCTGGCTGACCGGACCGGAGGGGCAGGCGGCGATCGCCGGCTACCGCATGGAGGGCCAGCAGCTGTTCTTCCCCAACGCGAAATAGGCGCGGCGCGCCGGCCTTACTGGCCCACGGGTCCCGGCTTCCGCCTAGCCCAGCATCAGCCGTTCGGCCAGGTGGCTGGCCGAGCCGGTGAGCGCGGCGTAATCATCCTGCACCACGTGGACCGAGAATTGCGCCATGAAGGCGGCCAGCCGCCCCTTGTCGCAGAAGGCGTGGTTGAAATCGAACCGCGCCAGCGCCGGGGCGACGGCGCGGGCGACGCCGCCGGTCAGGTAGATGCCGCCGTAGGGAAGGTGCACCAGCGCGAGATCACCGACCACCGCGCCCAGCAGCGCGGCAAACTGCGCGACCGCGGCCTCGGCATAGGGATCGCCCGCCTCCAGCGCTTCCATCACCGCGCCGGCGTCCATCTCGCGCCCCTCGGCGTGGTGCCGGTAGAGAAACTCCAGCCCGCGGCCCGACAGCGCCTCTTCCACCGCCGGGAAGCCGTGCCGGGCGATCAGCGCGTCCTGCAGCGCGCGGTCAGCGGCGCTGCGGGCGGGCAGGGTGACATGGCCCGCCTCGGAGGCCGCGACCACCGTCAGCGCCCCGCTGGAGATGACCGGCGCGCAGTTGAACCCTGTGCCGATGCCCACTGCCAGCCGGGCGGCGCCGGCGGCGACATGTTCGGCCCCCGCGTGCACCTCCTGCAGGGCATCGGGGGCGAGATGCGCCAGCGCGTGCCCCTGGGCCTGCAAATCGTTCAGCACCGCGACCACCTGGGCGCCGGTGGCGCGGGCGATCTCGGCCCGGTCGACCGTCCAGCCGAGGTTCAGCATCCGCGCCACGCCGTCGCGCACGGGACCGGCGGCGGCGACGCAGGCGGCGGTGGGACGCTCGCCCCCCGTTTCGGCCAGGAACCGCTGCAGGATCGCCGGCAGGCCGCTGTGCTCGGCGTTGCGGTAGCGGCGCACGGTCTCGGGCAGCACCTCGGGGCCGCGGGCCAGGGCGACGCGGGCATTGGTGCCGCCGATGTCGGCCACCAGGGCAAGCGGATGCTGCATGTGAGGCATGGCGTCTTCCTTCGCGGTCGCGCGACGGGTAAGCCCGCCGCGCCGGGTTTGCAAGCCTGCCGCCCCTAGCCCGGGGCCGGGCCGGTGGAGCGGCCGACGATCAGCTCCGCCTCCAGCAGGACATGGCGCGGCGGGGCCTCGGGCCGGGCGATCCGGTCGAGCAGAAGCTGCGCCGCCTGCCGCCCCGCCTCGCGCACGGAAGAGCGCGCGGCGGTGAAGATCGGCACGTCCTCGCCGTTCTTGAGGTAGCTCAGATCGTCGTCGAAGGTGATGACCGAGACATCGCGCCCCAGCACGCGGCCGGTCTCCTCGATCGCGCGGCGCGCGCCGATGGCGCAGATCATCGAGGACAGAAGGATCGCCGTGGGCGGGGTCTCGCCCTCCAGCATGGCGCGGGCGCAGCGGTAGCCGAACACCTCGGTCATCTCGCCCTGGTGCATCAGCCCCGCCGCGGGGGACAGGCCGCGCCCTTCCAGTGCAGACAGGTAGCCGGCGCGGCGGCGGTGGGCGAAATCCATCTCCTCCAGCCCGTTGATCAGGCCGATTTGCCGGTGGCCCAGGTCGAGCAGGAAGTCGGTGGCGCGGGCGAAGGCACGGGTGTTGTCCACGTCCAGCCAGTCGTAGCCATCCTCCAGCGCGCTGGCGCGGCCGTGGACCACGAAGGGCAGGCCGATCTCGCGCAGCAGGGCGATGCGCGCATCGTCCATCCGCGGGCCGTGCACGATCACCCCGTCGACGCTGCCGCGGGCCCGCATGGCACGGTAGGCCTGGGCCTGTTCGGCGTCCGGCACGATGGACAGGATCATCTCGTAATTCGCTTGGGTATAGGTCTCGCCCGCGCCGGCGATGAAGTCCGAGAAGACCGGGTTCACCATCTCGTGCCGGTCGGAGACGGGAATGACATGACCGATCGCCATCGCCCGGCCCATCGCCAGGCTGCGGGCCCGGGCGTTGGGCAGGTAGTTGTGCCGCACCGCCGCCTCCAGCACGCGTTGCCGCGTCGCCTCGGACACCTCCGGGTAGCCGTTCAGCGCGCGGCTGACCGTGGTCTGCGACAGGCCGAGGATCTGCGACAAGGTCTTGAGGTTCACGGGCGGCCCTGGCCAAAGCGGTTTGAAAGTCCCAGGCACGCTATGCGCGCCGCCGCCCGGCGTCAAAGGATTTTGCCCAGGCTGGGGGCGCATTTCGACGAATCCGTTGACAGGGCCGGGGGATTTCGCAAGGCTTCCGTTCCAAAGCGCTTTGACAAACTGGTCGGGGCGCTTGGATTCACGGGAGGAACGACATGACACGGAACTTGCTGTCCGGCGCCGCGGTACTGGCGCTGAGCCTAGGCATGGCCCAGGCCCAGGAACTGCCCTTCGCGATCGGCGAGGGCGACTTCAACTGGGAAAGCTTCGAAAGCTTTGCCGATGAATACGACCTCAGCGGCCAGACGCTGACGGTCACCGGCCCCTGGACCGGCGCCGACGGCGAGAACGTGCGCGCGGTGCTGGCCTATTTCGCCGAGGCGACAGGCGCGCAGGTCGACTATTCCGGCTCGGAAAGCTTCGAGCAGGATATCGTCATCTCCACCCAGGCGGGCTCGGCCCCCAACGTGGCGGCCTTCCCGCAGCCCGGCCTGACGGCGGACCTGGCCAAGCGCGGCGCGCTGACGCCGCTGGCCGAGGGCACCGCCGACTGGATCCGCGAGAATTACGCCGCCGGGGAAAGCTGGGTTGCCCTGGGCACCGCCGAAGGCCCGGAGGGCGAGGAGGACCTTTACGGCTTCTTCTACAAGGTCGATGTGAAATCGCTGGTCTGGTACGCGCCCGAGGCCTTCGAGGAGGCCGGCTACGAGGTCCCCGAAACCATGGAGGAGCTGAAGGCCCTGACCGACCAGATTGTCGCCGATGGCGGCACGCCCTGGTGCATCGGCCTGGGCTCCGGCGCGGCGACCGGCTGGCCGGCGACCGACTGGGTGGAGGACCTGATGCTGCGCACCCAGCCGCCCGAAGTCTACGACCAGTGGGTCGCGAACGAGATCCCCTTCACCGACCCGAAGGTCGTCGGCGCGATCGAGGAGTTCGGCCATTTCGCGCGCAACGACGATTACGTCCAGGGCGGGGCGGCCAGCGTGGCCACCACCGACTTCCGCGACAGCCCGGCGGGTCTCTTCTCCTTCCCGCCGGAATGCTACATGCACCGGCAGGCCAGCTTCATCCCGACCTTCTTCCCCGAAGGCACCGAGATGGGCGTGGATGCGGATTTCTTCTACTTCCCGGCCTACGAGGGCAAGGACCTGGGCAAGCCGGTGCTGGGCGCCGGCACGCTGTGGGCGATCACCCAGGACAGCGACGCGGCGCATGCGCTGATCGAATACCTCAAGACGCCCTTCGCGCATGAAAGCTGGATGGCGCTTTCGGGCTTCCTGACGCCGCACAAGGGGGTGAACACCGACATCTATTCGTCGGACACCGCGCGGGCGCTGGGGGATGTGCTGCTGAACGCCACGACCTTCCGCTTCGACGCCTCGGACCTGATGCCGGGCGAGATCGGCGCCGGGGCCTTCTGGACCGGCATGGTCGATTACGTCAGCGGCGCCGAGGCCGCCGACGTGGCCCAGCAGATCCAGGATCGCTGGGACGCGATGCAGTAAACGCAAGCCGCGCCGCGCGGGGGCAAGTCCCGCGCGGCGCCCTTCACCTGCCCGGGGGCGGCGATGTCACCACTTCTGCAAGGCGCCTTCACCATCGTGGCCGGGGTCTTCGGCTGCGTCGGCTACTTCTGGCTGTCTAACCTGGCGCTCGACCGGGTGATCTTCCCGCCGCGCGGCCCCAACGCGGGGCGCAACATCAACCGCGCCAACGCGGTGCGGCCCTGGCTTTTCCTTTTCCCGGCGCTCTTCGCGCTGACGCTCTACCTCGTCTACCCGGTGGTGGGCAGCTTCTGGCGTTCGCTCTTCGACCGGGCGGGGCAGGATTTCATCGGCCTGGGCAACTACGCCAGCCTCGCCGCCGATCCGGAGTTTCGCATCTCCGTCTTCAACAACCTTCTGTGGGTGCTGGTGGTGCCGGCGGCGGCGACCTTCCTGGGCCTTCTGGTGGCGCAGCTGACGGACCGGCTGCGCTGGGGCAATATCGCCAAGTCGCTGATCTTCATGCCCATGGCGATCAGCTTCGTCGGCGCCTCGCTGATCTGGAAGTTCGTCTATGCCAATGATCCCGACATCGGGCTGATCAACGCGTTGCGCGTCTGGCTGGGCGCGGGCGGGGCGATCGACCCGCTGCAGGTGCCCTTCTGGAACAACTTCTTCCTGATGGTGATCCTCGTATGGATCCAGACGGGCTTTGCCATGGTGATCCTGTCGGCGGCGCTGCGCGGCATCCCCGAGGAGACGATCGAGGCGGCGATCCTCGACGGGGCGGGGCCGCTGCAGCTGTTCTTCCGCATCAAGGTGCCGCAGATCATGGGCACCATCGTGGTGGTCTGGACGACGATCACCATCCTGACGCTGAAGGTCTTCGATATCGTCTACACGATGACCGGGGGCAATTTCGACACGCAGATCCTGCCCAGCTACATGATGAGCTTCATGTTCCGCGACGACGGGCGCGCCACCGCGGTGGCCTTCGTCATCATGCTGCTCGTGCTGCCGGTGATGATCTGGAACATCGCGCAGGCACGGCGCGAGATGCGCTGAGGGGGCGGGCATGGAAGGGATCGCGGGACAGAAATCGCGGCTGACCTGGGCCGTCAACATCACCGTCGCGGTGCTGGTGCTGCTGTGGCTTGTGCCGACGGTGGGCCTGCTCGTCTCCTCCTTCCGGGACCGGGACCAGATCTCCGTCTCCGGCTGGTGGGAGGCGCCGCTGGCGGTCGAGCTGACATACCGCACCCGCCTGCCCACCGATGGCGCGCGCGAAGAGGGCGGGCTTTTCGTGCTGGAGGGCAACATCTTCGAGACCGACGAGGTCGCCGCGGCCTTCGCGGGCGGCACCGGGCGGCTGGCGGGGTTCGGCACCTCGGGCCGGGCGCCGGCGGCCACGGCGCCGGGCGACTGGGCCGAGCTGCGCGGCGGCGGGCGGCTGACCGTGGCCGCCGACGGCGCCTACCGCGTCGAGGCACAGGAGGCCTTCGAGGCGCGCGGCCCGCGGGTCTATTTCGCCGCCCGCACGCCGCCCTCGCTGACGCTGGAGAATTACCAACGCGTGCTGACCGCCGACAACATGGACCGCGCCTTCATCAACACGCTGACGGTGACCATTCCCGCCACGGTGATCCCGATCCTGATCGCCGCCTTTGCCGCCTATGCGCTGGCCTGGATGCAGTTCCCGGGGCGCGGGCTGCTGATCGCGGCCATCGTCGGTCTGCTGGTGGTGCCGCTGCAGCTGGCGCTGGTGCCGCTGCTGAACCTGCACAATCGCGTCGGCATCGGGCAAAGCTTCCTGGGCATCTGGCTGGCGCACACGGGCTTCGGCCTGCCGCTGGCGATCTACTTGCTGCGCAACTACATGGTCGGCCTGCCGCGCGACATCATCGAAAGCGCGAAGGTCGACGGGGCGAGCGATTTCCAGGTCTTCACCCGCATCGTGCTGCCCCTCAGCTTCCCCGCGCTGGCCAGTTTCGCGATCTTCCAGTTCCTCTGGACCTGGAACGATTTGCTGGTGGCCAAGGTCTTTCTGCCATCCTCGGACGAGGCCAAGGTGATGACCGTGAAGATCGCCGACGATCTTCTGGGCAGCCGCGGCGGCGACTGGGGCATCCTGGCGACCGCGGCCTTCGTCTCCATCGCGGTGCCGCTTCTCGTTTTCTTCACCATGCAACGCTACCTGGTGCGCGGCCTGCTGGCCGGCTCGGTCAAATAGGAACTCCACATGAACGCGATCACCTCTCACCGTCCCCTGGCGCAACTGGCCGGCGATGCCGACTGGTGGCGGGGCGCGGCGATCTACCAGATCTACCCGCGCAGCTTCCAGGACAGCAACGGCGACGGCATCGGCGATCTGCGCGGCATCGCGCAGCGGCTGGACCACGTGGCCGCGCTGGGGGTCGACGCGATCTGGATCTCGCCCTTCTTCACCTCGCCGATGAAGGACTTCGGCTATGACGTCAGCGATTATTGCGACGTCGATCCGATGTTCGGCAGCCTGGCCGATTTCGACGCGGTGATCGCCCGCGCGCACGAACTGGGCCTAAGGGTGATGATCGACCTCGTGCTGTCGCATACCTCCGACCAGC
>JBPEXR010000138.1:0-5704 GCA_052031355.1 Paracoccaceae bacterium | reverse complement strand
CAGGTCGTGGACGACACCGTCGGCCGCCTCCAGGACCTCCGCCGGGGGCTGGCCGGCCAGGAGCGCCGCCAGGATCTTGCGCATCGCCAGAAGGCGCCCCTCCAGGGCGGGGCTCAGGTCGCGCGCCACGTCAGTCGACCTTGGCGAAGACGCCGCAGGCAATGCGCCCGCCCGCCTCGCCCGAGGGCTGGCTTTCGTAGTCGTCCGCCCCGGCGTGCAGCACGAAGGCGGCGCCGTCCTCGTCCAGAAGGTGCGTCTCCAGCTCGATCCGCGGGTTGAAGAACTGCAGCTGCGCCGCGCCGTCGTCCTGCACCGTCACGTTCGGCAGATCGCCCGGGTGCGGGCCGCCCTCGGCCATGATGCCGTGCTGCGCATCACCGGCAATATGCCCCCCGGCGGAGGTGAAATCCGGCGCCGAGCAATCGCCCGTTTCGTGGAAATGCGCCGCGTGCACGCCGGCGGGCACGTTCGACAGGCTGATCGTCACCAGCACCTGGCCCGAGGCCGTCTCCAGCGCCTCGACAAGGCCCAGCACCTGCCCGTCGGCGGTTTTGACCTCGGCCTGCGCCTCGGCGGCGCGGGCGTCCTGCGCGACCAGGGCCGTGGCCCCGGCGAAGGCCAGCGCAAGGGCGGAGGCGGCGAAAGCGAAACGTGGCATGGCGGGCTCCTCTCGATCCTGTGATCCCGTCAGGTCAATGCGGGGGGGCGCGGCTTTGTTCCCCCGCGCCGGAACCGCCGGCGCGCCCGGGCATTGAGCGGCAGAGCAACAGGAGTGCCGAAGATGTCCCGCCCCCCTACCTCTGACCAGATCCGCGACCGGATCGACCACGGCGAAGAGGCCGACAAGGTCGATTTCCCCGACCCCTCCGCCGCGCCGCTGGGCACCGATGCCGAGGCCGGCGGCCACCCGCCCAGCCCAGAAGAGCGCGCCCGCGCCGAGCAGAAGATAGCCCAGTCCGAGGCGGACCGCGCGCCCGGGACCGGCGCCCGCCGCCCCACCAGCGCCCCGCCGCACGAGGCCGCCCAGCCTGGCGCCGCGGTCGAGGGGCCGGGCGCCGGTGCCAGCCACCGCGCGCGCGGTCTGGTGCTGGCCGGCGCGGCGATCCTGGTCCTGCTGCTGTTGGGCGCGCTGGTTCTGGGTGGCTAGCGCCATCGGAAGGGGGCCGCGCGCCCAAAGAGCACGGCCCTTTCCCCCGCCACCAGGCGGAATGCGCGACAACCCGCCGCACGGCTCGCGTGCAGGAACATCGCCCCGGCCGGCACGTTGAGAGGGCGAACCCGCGGACACCGCGCCGCGGCCCCGAGGAAAACCCCCAGACCCGACCGGAGATACCCCCATGCCCAACATCAGCGACGCGAAAATCCTGATCCTGGCCACCGACGGCTTCGAGCAATCCGAGCTGGAGGTGCCGCTGTCGCATCTCAAGCGCCGCAACGCGACCGTCCATGTCGCCACCCTCGACGGCGAAGCGATCACCGGCTGGGAAGGCAAGGACTGGGGCAAGGCCGTCATGGCCGATCTGTCCCTGAAGGAGGTCGACGCGGATCACTACGACGCCATCGTCCTGCCCGGCGGCCAGATCAACCCCGACCTGCTGCGCACCGAGAAAAGCGTGATCAAGCTGATCAAGACCTTCCACGATGCGGGCAAGGTCGTTGCCGCCATCTGCCACGCGCCCTGGCTGCTGATCGAGGCGGGGATCGTGAAGGGCCGCAAGGCGACGTCCTACCCCTCGATCAAGACCGACATGAAGAATGCCGGCGCCGAATGGGAGGACAGCGAAGTGGTGGCCGACCAGGGCATCGTCACCTCCCGCAGCCCCGAGGACCTGACGGCCTTCGTCGACAAGATCGTCGAGGAGATCGAGGAAGGGACGCACAAGCGCGCCGCTTGATCCGCGCGCCTTATCCTGGATGGTTTGCGCGGCGTGGGCGAAAGCCTGCGCCGCGTTTCTCTTTTCGCGGGGCGTTCCGCCCTCGCGCGCCGCCCAGAGGGCCGACCAAAGGCAAATTGGTATGCTCGGCGAACCACTTCGCGGTTGATCGCCGCGTCTCATTGCTTACCCTGCGACAACGCAAAGCGCCGGGGCGCACGCCCGGCCATCTAGGGAGAACAGCAATGAAAAGCATGACCAGCCGCATCGCGCTGGCCGCCGTGGCCGCCACCATCGCCGGCACCGCCGCCGCCGAGGAATGGAATGTCTCGGTCTGGGGCAAGCGCCGCGCCTTCACCGAGCACATCGAGAAGCTGGCCGAGCTTGTCGAGGAGAAGACGAACGGCGAGTTCACCATGAACATCTCCTACGGCGGCCTGTCGAACAACCGCGAGAACCTGGACGGGATCTCGATCGGCGCCTTCGAGATGGCGCAGTTCTGCGCCGGCTACCACCGCGACAAGAACCCCACGATCACCGTGCTGGAGCTGCCGTTCCTGGGCGTCGAGAACCTGGAAGAGGAAGTCGCCGTCAGCCACGCCGTCTACGATCATCCCGCGGTGCAGGAAGACCTGGCCCGCTGGAACGCCAAGCTGCTGATGACCTCGCCCATGCCGCAGTACAACATCGTCGGCACCGGCGAGCCGCGCGACGCGCTGGAGGAGTTCGAAGGCATGCGCGTGCGCGCCACCGGCGGCATCGGCCAGGCGTTCGAGGCAGTGGGCGCGGTCCCGACCTCCGTCACCGCGACCGAGGCCTACCAGGCGATGGAAGCGGGCGTCGTCGACACCGTGGCCTTCGCCCCGCACGCACACCTGAGCTTCCGCACCATCGACCAGGCCGACTGGTGGACCGCCAACCTGAACCCCGGCACCGTCAACTGCCCGGTGGTGGTCAACATCGACGCCTACGAGGGCCTGTCGGACGAGCACCGCGAGGCGCTCGACAGCTCCATCGACGAGGCGATCCAGCACTACCTCGACAATTACGCCGAGCTGCAGAAGCGCTGGGAATCGGTGCTCGAGGAGAAGGGCGTGCAGAAGGTCATGCTTCCCGAGGAGGAGATCGCCGCCTTCAAGGAAAAGGCCGCCGATCCCGCCCGCGAGAAATGGATCGAGGAAATGACCGCGCAAGGCATCCCCGCGCAGGAGCTGTACGACCTGGTCATGAAGACGCTTGAGGAAACCCGCGCGTCCAATTAAGCGCGCAGCCATGCCCGGCATTCCGGTGCCGGGCATGGAACGGCCCCCGTTCCACCGGGGGCCTTTTTTGAATTCGATTGGGGGATAGCGCGATGGCTGGAACTTCCGCGGTGCTGGAGGATGGCTCGACCCTGAGCCGCCTGGACAGGCGTCTTTACTGGCTGGAACGGCAGTTTGCCCTGCTCAGCGGCCTCGCGGTCTTCGCGCTGATGGTGCTGGCGGTGGTCTCCGTCTCCGGGCGCAACCTGATGAACAACCCGCTGCCCGGCTACGTCGACTGGATCGAACAGGCGATGCCGCTGATCGCCTTCATGGGCATCGCCTACACCCAGCGCGACGGCGGGCACATCCGCATGGACATCCTGATCGGGCGGCTTTCGGGACGCTGGCTCTGGGCGGCGGAGGTGCTGACGACGGTGCTGATCCTGCTGCTGATGGTGGCGCTGGTCTGGGGCTCCTGGGCGCATTTCCAGCGCAGTTTCTCCTTCGATGCGCCGCTGTGGAGCCGCGACAGCTCCATCGACATCGGCATTCCCCTTTGGCCGGCCAAGCTGTTGGCGCCGCTTGCCTTTTCGCTGCTCTGCGTGCGGCTGGTGCTGCAGCTCTGGGGCTATGGCCGGGCGTTGGTGCTGGGTCTGGGCGCGCCGGTGGCGGTGCCGATGATCCAGGACGCGGCGACGCAGGCGGCGGCCGAGGCCGAACATATCTCCGGGCGGGACTGAAGACATGGAACCTATCGAAATCGGCCTTTGGGTCTCGGGCGGGCTGCTGGTCATCGTCGTTCTGGGCATGCGGGTGGCCTTCGCCGCCGGCATGGCCGGGCTTGTCGGGCTGATCTGGATCTTCTGGTCCAAGAAGGGCTACGATCCCGAGGACTTCGGCTGGGCGCTGACCGTGGCGATCAAGACGGCGGGGCAGGTGCCCCATTCCAAGGTCTCCAGCCAGGCGCTGAGCCTCATTCCGACCTTCATCCTGATCGGCTATCTCGCCTATTACGCCGGGCTGACGCGCGCGCTTTTCGAGGCCGCCAAGCGCTGGATCGCCTGGGTGCCGGGCGGGCTGGCCGTCGCCACGGTCTTCGCCACGGCGGGCTTTGCCGCGGTCTCCGGCGCCTCGGTCGCCACCTCGGCGGTTTTCGCGCGTATCGCCATCCCCGAGATGCTGAAGATCGGCTACGACAAGCGCTTCGCGGCGGGCGTCGTGGCCGCGGGGGGCACGCTGGCCTCGCTGATCCCGCCCTCGGCGATCCTGGTGATCTACGCCATCATCGTCGAGCAGGACGTGGGCAAGCTGCTGCTGGCGGGCTTCATCCCTGGCGCCTTCTCGGCGCTGGTCTACGCCGCGCTGATCATCATCCTGGCCCTCACCCTGCGCAACTTCGGCCCACCGGTGTCGGGTTTCACCTGGCGCCAGCGGCTGGTGGCGCTGCCCCCGGCGCTGCCGATCGTCTTCGTCGTCGTGATCATCATCTTCTTCGTCTACAACCCCTTCGGGGGCGATGCCTGGGGCACGCCGACCGAGGGCGGCGCGCTGGGCGCCTTCGTTGTCTTCCTGATGGCGCTGTGGCGCGGCATGCGCTGGGCGGAGTTGAAGGACGCGCTGCTGGAGACCGCGAAACTGGCGGTGATGATCTTCACCATCATCTGGGGGGTGCTGATCTACGTCCGCTTCCTGGGGTTTGCCGACCTGCCCAGTGCCTTCGCCGACTGGATCACCGGGCTGGACTACCCGCCGCTGATGATCCTGGTCTGCATCCTGCTGGCCTACGCCGTGCTGGGCATGTTCATGGACGCCATCGGCATGCTGTTGCTGACCCTGCCGGTGGTCTACCCGGCGGTCATGGCGCTGAACGGGGGCGAGCTTGTCTCGGCCGCCGACAGCACCTTCGGCATGTCCGGCCCGATGTGCGCCATCTGGTTCGGCATCCTGGTGGTGAAGATGGCGGAGTTCTGCCTCATCACCCCGCCCATCGGGCTGAACTGCTTCGTGGTGGCCGGGGTGCGGGACGACCTGTCGGTGCAGGACGTCTTCCGGGGCGTGACGCCCTTCTTCATCGCCGACGCGGTGACCATCGCGCTGCTGGTCGCCTTCCCGCAGATCGTGCTCTGGCTGCCCTCGCTGGCATGAGGCGGGGCGCGGCACACCCGGCCCGGGCCTGATGCCCGAGCGGCGGATCACCCTGACCGGGCTGGCGGCGCTGGCCCGGCCGGAAGAGCTGGGCGCGGACGAGATCATCGACGTGCGCGCCCCGGCCGAATACGCCGAGGATCACCTGCCGGGCGCGATCTCGCTGCCCGTCCTGTCGGACGAGGAGCGCGCCCGCGTCGGCACGATCTACACGCAGGAAGACCCGTTCACCGCGCGCAAGATCGGCGCCGCGCTGGTCGCGCGCAACGCCGCGCGGCACCTGGAGGGGCCGTTGGCGGACCGTCCCGGCGGCTGGCGGCCGCTGGTCTATTGCTGGCGCGGCGGGCAGCGCTCGGGCAGCTTCGCCTCGATCCTGGGGCAGATCGGCTGGCGCGTCGGGGTGGTCGAGGGCGGCTACCGCGCCTACCGCCGGCTGGTGGT
>JBPEXR010000137.1:0-3259 GCA_052031355.1 Paracoccaceae bacterium | reverse complement strand
CAGGGGCAGAATGCCGCAGGCGGGGGCCGAATTCAATCGCCCGCGCGCGGGCGAGGCACGTTTTAGGTGAGCTGTCGCGAAAACACTCGCCCCGCCCGGCACAAAGCGCGGACGGGGCGATGAAGGGCTGCGTTCAGCCGGAAGCGCCAGAAGCGCCGGCGGCGCGTCAGGCCGCTTGGGCGGTGACCAGCGTCTCGACCTCGGCGTCGGCCACCTCGGCGGGGCTGACATCCTCGCGCGCGGCGCGGGCCAGGATGCGGTCCATCGTCGCCTCCAGCGCGCCGAGCTTGCGCGCGACATAGCCCTGCCGGTCGGAGATGCGCAGGATCTCGGTCGCCACGTTGATGATGCCGCCGCCATTGGCGACGTAATCGGGCGCGTAGAGGATCTGCCGCGCGTGCAGCCGGGCGGCGTCCGCCTCGGTCGCCAGCTGGTTGTTCGCGCCGCCGACGACCATCTTCACCTGCAGGCGCGGGATGGTCTGCGCGTCCAGGATGCCGCCGATGGCGCAGGGCGCGAAGACATCGGCGCGCACGTCGTAGATCGTCTCGGTGGTCACCGCCTCGGCGCCGAAACGCTCGACCGCCGTGCGCACGCGGGCGGCGTCGGGGTCGCAGACGGTCAGCTTGGCGCCGGCCTCGTGCAGGAACTCGGCCAGGTACATGCCGACATGGCCCAGGCCCTGGACCGCGACGCGCAGCCCGGCGACATCGGCCTTGCCGAAGCGGTGCCCGGCGGCGCAACGCATGGCGTTGAAGATGCCGCGCGCGGTGACCGGCGAGGGGTCGCCCGAGGCGTGCGGGCCATCGTCGAGCCCGGCGACATAGGGCGCTTCCTGGCGCAGAACCGCCATGTCGGCGGGGCTCATGCCCATGTCCTCGGCCGTCCAGTAGCGCCCTTCCAGCGCGCCCACGGCACGGCCGAAGGCGCGCAGCAGCGCCTCGGACTTGTCGCGCGCCGGATCGCCCATGATGACCGCCTTGCCGCCGCCCAGCGGCAGGTCCGCCGCCGCGTTCTTGAAGCTCATGCCCCGCGACAGGCGCAGCACGTCCTCGATCGCTTCCTCCTCGGAGGCGTAGGGGCGCATGCGCAGCCCGCCCGCCGCCGGCCCGCGCGCCGTGGAATGCAGCGCGATGAACCCGCGCAGCCCGCTGGCCGCATCCTCGACACGGTAAAGCCCCTCGTGGGTGTTGCACGTCATTCGGGTCAGCATGATCTCTCCTCCCGCGCCCCGGCGGGGCGGCTTGCCTGCAATCGCAGCGCCCCGCGGGCGCCGCGGCGATCATAGGCCCGCCCGCCCGCGATTTTTTCGCGCAGTTCCGCGCCCCATACGTTAGGCTTGGCAAAAATCACCACGGAAGGCGGGAGTTTTGGTGAAATGACGCTGGATCGCTTCGATCGCAAGATTCTGGCCGCGTTGCAGCGCGACGGGCGCCTGCGGCTGGCGGACCTTTCGGCCGAGGTGGGGCTGTCGCCCACACCTTGCGCGCGCCGGGTGGCGAAGATGGAGAAGGCCGGGATCATCACCGGCTATTCGGCCCGGGTGGACCAGGAACGGCTGGGGCTGCCGCTGAACATCTTCATCTTCGTGGAACTGGAGCGCCAGACCGGCGACGCGGTGCGCCAGTTCGAGGAGGCCGTGCAGCGCTTCGACGCGGTGATGGAATGCTACCTGATGACCGGCACGCGCGACATCCTGCTGCGGGTGGTGGCGGCCGATCTGGGCGCCTTCGACCGCTTCCTGGAGGAGGGGCTGATGCGGGTGCCGGGCATCCGCTCCATGCGCTCCAGCTTCGCGCTGCGCACGATGATCCGCCGCGACTCGCTGCCCGAGGGTTAGGCGCCCCGCCTAGCCGCGGATCTCGAAGCCGGACATCGGCTCGACCTCCGCGCGGCCGGCGGAGACGTCGCGCACCGCCGCGGCGCCGGGGCCCGACCACATGGCGTCGAGCATGGTCTCGACCGCTTCCTCGGGGCCGATCAGCAGCGCGGTGACCGATCCGTCGTCCTCGTTCTTGACCCAGCCGCGCAGGCCCAGCGCCCGCGCCTCGGACCTGGCCCAGGCGCGGTAGGCCACGCCCTGCACCCGGCCCGTCGCCCGGGCCCGCATCGCAATCTCGCTCGACATGGCGCGCACCTCCCCGGCCAGCTTGTCACAGCTTGCGCCCCGGGTCCAAGCCCGCGGCGGCCCGGCACGCGGCGCGAGGCGGCGCAAACCCCTGCGACAAAGGCCGCCGGGGCCGCGCGGCCGCTTGACCCGGCATGCATTCCCGCTCATATCACGGCGCATGACAGAGCTCTCCCATATCCGCAATTTCTCCATCGTCGCCCATATCGACCACGGGAAATCCACCCTCGCCGACCGGCTGATCCAGGCGACGAACACCGTCTCCGAGCGGGAGATGAAGGAGCAGTTGCTCGACGCGATGGATATCGAGCGGGAGCGCGGCATCACCATCAAGGCGAACACCGTGCGGCTGGAATACACCGCGCGCGACGGGCAGACCTATGTGCTGAACCTGATCGACACGCCCGGCCACGTCGACTTCGCCTACGAGGTCAGCCGCTCGATGCGCGCGGTGGAGGGCTCGCTGCTGGTGGTGGACAGCACGCAGGGCGTCGAGGCGCAGACCCTGGCCAACGTCTACCAGGCGATCGACGCCGACCACGAGATCGTGCCGGTGCTGAACAAGATCGACCTGCCCGCCTCGGACGTGGACCGCGTGGCCGAGCAGATCGAGGACGTGATCGGCATCGACGCCTCGGGCGCGATCCAGGTCTCGGCCAAGACGGGCATCGGCATCGAGGAGACGCTGGAGGCCATCGTCACCCGCCTGCCCGCCCCCACGGGCGACCGCGCGGCACCGCTGAAGGCGATGCTGGTCGATTCGTGGTACGACGCCTACCTCGGCGTGGTCGTCCTGGTGCGGATCATGGACGGCGTGCTGAAGAAGGGCGACCGCATCCGGATGATGCAGAACGGCTCGGTCCACCAGGTCGACCGGATCGGTGTCTTCCGGCCGGCGATGACCAACATCGACGAGCTGGGCCCGGGGGAGATCGGCTTTCTGACCGCCTCGATCAAGCAGGTGCGCGACACCTCCGTAGGCGACACGATCACCCACGAGAAGCGCCAGGCCGACAAGCCGCTGCCGGGGTTCAACCCCTCCGTTCCGGTGGTCTTCTGCGGCCTCTTCCCCGTCGATTCGGCCGAGTTCGAGGACCTGCGCGACGCGATCGAGAAACTGGCCCTGAACGA
>JBPEXR010000136.1:0-14856 GCA_052031355.1 Paracoccaceae bacterium | reverse complement strand
ACCGCCTCCAGCGCGGCGACGCATTCGACCACCTCGAAGCGGTTCGCCGGCACCAGCAGCGCCTTGGAGGGCGCGTTGTAGCGGTGGTTGGCGCGGCCGATCCGCTGCACCAGGCGCTTGACGTTCTTGGGCGCTCCGATCTGGATCACCAGGTCCACGTCGCCCCAGTCGATCCCCAGGTCCAGGCTGCCGGTGCAGACGATGGCGCGCAGCTCGCCCGCCACCATCGCCGCCTCGACCCGGGCGCGCTGGCCGCGGTCCAGGCTGCCGTGGTGAATGCCGATCGGCAGGTCCGAATCGTTCGCCAGCCACAGGTTGTGAAAGAAGATCTCCGCCTGGGCGCGGGTGTTGTGGAAGATCAGCGTCGTCTTGTGGCGCCGCACCTCGCGCAGCACCGCCTCGATGGCGTAGACGCCGCCGCCGCCCGACCAGGGGGGCTTGGCCTCGGTGCGCAGCATGGCGATGTCGGGGTCGGGGCCGGGATCGGCGGTGATGATCTGCGCCCGCGCCGGGTGGGGGGCCAGAAGCTGCGCGATGGCGCCGGGGTCTTCGACGGTGGCCGAGAGGCCCACGCGGCGCAGGCCCGGGCGCATCCGTTGCAGCCGTGCCAGCGCGAGCATCAGCTGATCGCCGCGCTTCGATTCGGCGAGGGCGTGAATCTCGTCCACAACGATGCGCTGAAGGCCGGCGAAGATGCGGTCCGCGTCCGGGTAGGACAGCAGAAGCGCCAGGCTTTCGGGCGTGGTCAGCAGGATATGCGGCGGGTCGGCCCGCTGGCGGCGCTTCACCGCGTAGGAGGTGTCGCCGGTGCGGTCCTCGATGCGGATCGGCAGGCCCATCTCCTCGACCGGGCGGGTGAGGTTGCGCCGGATGTCCGCCGCCAGCGCCTTGAGGGGCGAGACATAGAGGGTGTGCAGCCCCTCGTGCCCGCCCTCGGCCAGTTCGGCCAGCGTCGGCAGGAAGCCGGCCATGGTCTTGCCGCCGCCGGTGGGGGCGATCAGCAGCAGCGCGGGGGCATCCCGGCGCGCGTGCATCTGCGCCTGGTGGGGGTGGATCTGCCAGCCCTGCGCGGCGAACCAGTCGTGGAACCGCGCGGGCAGCGCCTCCCCTGCGTCCCCTGCGCCCCCTGCGCCGGTCTGCGCGGCCCCTTCAGCCATGCGGCAGCGCGGCCCGGGCGGGCCGATGCGGGCGCGCGGGGCCTGGGCCGGGGCGGGGGCAGCGCAGGCGCGCGCGGCCGGGCAGGGGGGCGGCAGGGTCCAAGGCTCTCCTTCCCGCGCGGGCGCGCGGTTGATTTGCGGGGGCTGCGGGCTCATATAGGGCCGCATGGCCATTTTCCCAAGCTCTGCCCGCGCGGCGCGGCCCCTGCGGGGCGGCCCGGGCGCACAAGCGGCGCCTCGCCCGGCATGAGCGGGCTTTCCACCGATCCGGCCGAAGGGCCCGCGGGGCGCGAGGCTGCACCGCCGCAGGGCGAGGCGCGGCCCGCCGGCTCGCGCGGGATGGTGATCGGGGCGATCTGCACGGTGATCCTGCTGGCGGCGCTGGGCCAGACGATCGTCTCCACCGCCATGCCGGTGATCGCGGCCGAGCTGAACGGGCTGACCCATGTCACCTGGTTGATCACCGCCTACCTCATGGCCTCGACCATCGGCGCGCCGATCTTCGGCAAGCTTGGCGATCTTTACGGACGGAAGCCGGCGGCGCAGGCCGGGATCGGGCTGTTCCTGGCCGGCTCGGTCGTTGCCGGGCTGGCGCCGAACATGGGCGTGCTGGTGGCCGGGCGTCTGCTGCAGGGCTTCGGCGGCGGCGGGATGATCGTCGTCTCGATGGCCGTGGTGGCCGAGGTCGTCCCTCCGCGCGAACGGGCGCGGGCGCAGGGCGTCCTCGGCTCGATGTTCGGCATCGCCACGGTGGTCGGCCCGCTGATCGGCGGTTTCCTGGTCGAGGCGCTGAGCTGGCCCTGGATCTTCTTCTTCAACCTGCCGCTGGGGATACTGGCCTTCGCGGTGCTGACACGCGCGTTGGGCACCCCGGCACCGCGCGGGCGGCAGAGCGTCGACTACGCGGGCGCCGCGGCGCTGGCCTGCGCGCTGGGCGCCGCGGTGCTGGTGGCGAACCTGGGAGGTGCGCGGCTGGGCCGGACCTCGGCCCCGTTGCTGGGGCTGGCGGCGCTGGGGCTGGCGGCACTGGCCGCCTTCGTGGTGATCGAGCGCCGCGCCCCCGAGCCGGTGCTGCCGCTGGACCTGTTCGCCAACAACAACTTCGTGGTGGTCAACACCGCCGGCATTTGCATCGGTGCGGCAATGTTCGGGGTCGTCGCGCTGATCCCGCTGTACCTGCAGGTGGTCAAGGGGTTCAGCCCCACCGCCTCGGGGATGTTCCTGGTGGCGATGATGGCGGGCATCCTGGCGGGCGCCATCGGGGCCGGCCGCGTGATGGCGCTGAGCGGGCGCTACAAGTGGATGCCGGTCCTGTCGACGGCCCTTCTGGCGGTGGGCATGGCGCTGCTGGCCACGCTGACGCCGCACACGGGGGCGGCGCAGGTGGCCGGCTACATGCTGCTGGTCGGCCTGGGCATCGGCCCGGTGATGAGCGTCGGCGTCGCCGCGATCCAGAACGCCGTGCCGGAGGCGCTGCTGGGCGTCGGCACCGCCAGCGCCAACATGTTCCGGCTGATCGGCGGGTCGGTCGGCACCGCGGCCTTCGGCGCGATTTTCGCCGCCGGGCTGGCGCGCAACGTCGAAGGGGTGTTCCCGCAGGGCGCCCCCGGCGCGGCGCGGCTGTCGGCCGAGCTGGTCGCCGACCTGCCCCCCGAAGCGCGTGCGCAGGTGCTGGAGGGTGTCAGCGCGGCGCTGAGCCCGGTGTTCCTGGTCGGCGCGGTGATGGCGGGGCTGGCCTGCCTGATCGCGACGCGCCTGCGCGAAGTGCCGCTGGAGGATCGCGGCCTGCCGGGTCCCGGCGCGGGCTGAGACCCCTCGGGGCGCGCCGGCCTACTTCACGATGGTCTCGTCGCGGACGAACATGTTGGCCCAGGCCCGGTCGATCAGGTCCGGGCGCATCTGGCGCGGGATCCCCTCGAAGTCGCAGATCGCCAGCATCTGGTCGATCAGGAAGACGGGCTGGTAGTTCGAATAGACGTTGCCGATCGTCGGGTACTTGTTCTGAAGCAGGTGCACGATGGAATCCTCGCACAGCTTCATGCCCTTCTTGCGCGCCACCATGGCGAAGATCTTCAGGAAGTCCGACTGGCTGGGCCCGTCGACCTTGATCTTGAAGAAGATCCGGCGCAGCGCGGCCTGGTCGAAGATCTCGTTCGGGTGGAAGTTGGTCGAGAAGATCACCAGCGTGTCGAAGGGCACCTCGAACTTCTCGCCCGACTGCAGGGCAAGGATGTCCTTGTTCTCCTCCAGCGGGACGATCCAGCGGTTGACCAGCGCCTGCGGCGGCTCGGTCTGGCGGCCGAGGTCGTCGACGATGAAGATCCCGCCGGTGGATTTCAGCTGCAGCGGTGCCTGGTAGGTGCGCGCGGTCGGGTTGTAGACGAGGTCCAGCATCGAGAGCGACAGCTCGCCCCCGGTGATGACCACGGGCCGCTCGCACAGCACGTAGCGGCTGTCGAAGGACACGCGGCGGCGCAGGGCGGTGGCCTCGGTGTCCTCGAACTCCACCCGGTTGTGCACGATGGGATCGTAGACGGTGATCACCTGGCCGGCGTATTCGATGGCCCGCGGCACGTAGATCCGGTCCCCCAGCGCGTGGCGGATGCCGTTGGAGATAGAGGATTTGCCGTTGCCCGGCGGGCCGTACATCAGGATCGACCGCCCCGAGCTGACGGCCGGCCCCAGGTGGCCCAGCAGATCGTCCGGCAGCACCAGGTTGCCCATGGCGTTGACCAGGCGGTCGCGGGTGATCTGGATGTTGCGGATCGACTGGCGGGCCACCTGCTCGCGGTAGGTGTCCAGCGGCACGGGCATGGCGCCGAAGTATTCCGATTGCGCCAGCGCGTCCTGCGCCCGCTGCTTGCCGGTCTCGGTCAACTGGTAGCCCATCTCGTTGCCGGAATTGGCGTTCAGCGTGCCGGTCGCCTCCAGCAGCTTGCCCTGGCGGGCGCGGTCCACCAGCTCCTGCGCGATGGGCACGGGCACGCACATGGCGGCGGCCATTTCACTGACCAGGCTCAGCGACTTGCGGAAGATCGTCTTCAGCAGGATCTCCCGCATCATCACCTCGGGCAGGCGCATCTCCTCGAGCGTGCGCGGGGAGGGCGGGGCCTGGACACCGGATTCGGATACGAGCGCTTGGACGTTCATCGTGAAACTCGGCCTCATGGGTTATGCGTTGAGCCGCAGATTGCCCGGCGGTCGCGAGTTTTTTACGAAAGGATTGGGGCCATTCTTGGGCCGGGGTCGGCGCTGTGCCGCGCGCCTGTGGCTGTCAGGCCGCGCCCAGGGCGAGGTAGAGGGCCAGCGTGCCCCCCAGCGCCAGGCCCAGCGGGAAGTCCTGCGTGCGCGTCCAGCTTTCCCATTCCGGCGCCAGGCGGCGCAGCGGGCTGCGCGCGGCGCCGCGGTGCGTGACCACCGCCGCCAGGGTGACAAGGGCCAGCAGGACCATCACCCGGCCCCAGTCGCCGGGGGCGATGAAGGGCGCGGCGGCGGCGGCGAACTTCGCGTCCCCCCCGCCCAGCGCGCCGGCCGCGTTGGCGGCAAAGCCGATCACCAGGACCACCAGCAGCGCCGCGAGGCGCAGCCCCATCTCGCCCCAGCCCATCACGAAGGGCGCCAGCACCAGGAAGACGGCCAGAAGGCCAAGGACGGCGCGGTTGGGGATGCGCATGGCGCGCAGGTCCGACCAGGCGACGTAAAGGCAGAAGGGCAGGGCGCCCAGAAGCAGCAGCCCCGCCTGGCCCGGTGCGATCGCCAGGTCCACCGCCGCGGCCCTAGTTCACTGCCGTGGTTTCCAGCGCCGCGAGGCTGCGCGCCGCGGCGTCGAAATGCTGCGGATGCGTCTCGATCGCCTCGCGCAGCAGGCCCTTGC
Source organism: Paracoccaceae bacterium (assembly GCA_052031355.1). Taxonomy (GTDB): domain Bacteria; phylum Pseudomonadota; class Alphaproteobacteria; order Rhodobacterales; family Rhodobacteraceae; genus JBPEXR01. The sequence goes on along the minus strand of JBPEXR010000136.1, from coordinate 9,825 downwards.
CGATCTCCACGTCGCCGCGCTTGATCGCGGCAAGGCCCAACGAATGCAGAAGCTGCGCGCGCTCGGTCTGGGTGACGGGGATCACCGGCATGGTGTAGTTGCCCTGCGCCCCGCGGGCGAGGATCAGGTTGTTCTTCGCGGTGAACAGGCTGCTGTCCTGGCGGATCGCGTCGATGAACAGCCGCTCGGCGGCGGTGTGATCGCCGCGGGTCAGCTTGGAATAGCCCCAGTTGTTCATCACGCCTGCCGGCTCGGTCGTCAGGCCGAGCGCGGTCTCGTAGAAGGAATCGGCCTTGTCCCATTCCTTGTTCACGTCGGCGATCATCGCTTCCAGGCGGTAGCGCTTGTAGGTCTCGTGCGTGGGGGGGATGGCGTCGAGCGTCGCCTCGGCCCCGGCCCAGTCGCCGGCGCGGATCTGCGCGTCGGCCAGGTGCACGGAATCCTCGTTCGTCGCCTCGGGCGATTGCGTCACGGCCTTCCAGGCGGTCACGGCCTCGGTGAAGCGCTTGGCGCGCACCAGGCTTTGCGCCAGCCCGCGCTTGAGGTCCAGCCGCTCGGGCAGTTGCGCGGAGCTGCGCTGGAAATAGGCGACCGCCTCGTTGGGGTCGGCCACGGTCAGCATCACGTCGTTGAGGTTGGTCTCGTCGATGACGTTGACATCGCGGAGCTTGCGATCGACGGCGCCGTCACTGGCCGTGTCGCAGCCCGCCAGGCCCATCGCGCCGCCAAGCGCAAGGGTGACGAGGATCGGATGGCGCATGGTTGCGTCCTTTGCTGCTCTGCCTCGGTCAGTTGGTGCGGCGGATCAGGTATTCGCTGCTGCCGCGTCTGACCAGTTTGTATTCTTGGGTTGTATCCGAACCATACTGCGGATTTGCACTTTTTTCGAGCGCGAGGCGCAGATTGTCGCGAATTGAGTCACTTTCGCCATTATCGAGGGCGTAGGCCTTGCGGAACATCTGCGCGGCCTCCGCGTCGCGGCCCTGTTCCATCAGCACGACGCCCAGGTTGTTCCAGGCCTCGGGCCAGCCTTCCTCGGCCTTGATCGCGCGGCGCAGCAGGTCCTCGGCCTGGCCCAGGCGGCCAAGGCCAAGGTTTGCGGTGCCCAGGCTGGTCAGCACCTCGGCGTTCTGCAGGCCGCGCTCGGCCGCGGCGCGCTGGAAGGCGGCAAGGGCCAACTCGTACTCGCCCGCCTGCATCAGGCGGTGGCCGACGATCAGCCCGTCCACCGCCTCGCCCCGCGGGTCCACCGGCGGCGCATAGGGGTTGTCGCCAAAATCGCGCGGGCCGCCCGTGGAACAGGCGGCCAACAGCAGGAAGGGCAGGGCGATCAGCGCGCGTCGCGCGGCGGGGGCGGCTGTCATGCGATCAGTTGAACGATCCGATGTTGGCGATGCCCATCACCGAAGGGCCGACAAGGATGATCAGCAGCGGCGGCACGGTCAGCATCATGGTGGTGAGCGTCATCTTCGTGGGCAGCTTATTCGCCTTCTCCTCGGCGCGCATCACCCTTTTGTCGCGCATCTCCTCGGCATAGACGCGCAGGGCATCGGCGATCGAGGTGCCGAAGGTCTGGCTTTGGATCAGCACGGTCACGAAGCTGGAGACATCCTGCACGCCGCAGCGCTCGGCCATGTCGCCCAGCACCTGCGACTTGTCCTTGCCGGCCTTCATCTCCTGGCTGACGACGGTGAATTCGTGGCTCAGCGCGGGGTAGCTGGCCTCCATCTCGCGGGCGACGCGGACGATCGACTGGTCCAGAGACTGGCCGGCCTCGACGCAGACCAGCATCATGTCCAGCGCGTCCGGGAAGCCGGATGTGATCTCCTCTTTCCGGGTCTCGACGCGGCGGGTGACCCAGTACTTGGGGAAAAGGTAGCCGGCGGCGCCGGGGCCCAGCACCCACATGATCGTCTGCTGCATGGTGGCGTTGTCGCTGCCGATCACCGTGAGGTAATAGACCAGCCCCGCGGCCAGCGCGCCGATCCCCAGGGCGAACTGGGCGAAGTAGTAATAGCGCACCGCGTCGCGGCCCTGGTAGCCGGCCTGCATCAGGCGCAGCTTGATGGCCGAAAGCTCTTTCTCGTCCTGCGGCTCCAGGAAGGTGGCGTATTTCTCCAGCTTGTCGGACTTGGCGGCGGCGGGCAAGCGCGCCTCTTTCCCGTCGCCGCGGCTTTGCGCCTGCGCCTGCTGCTTGAGCTTGTCCAGCGGGTCCTTCTTGCCGCCCATCAGAAGCGGGATCATCAGCAGGATCAGCAGGGCGCCAAGGCCGCCGACGGCGTAGACCGGGCCCATGGGGCCGAGCATGTCCACCAGCATCAGGTTGAGGGCTTCCATGGGCGGGGTCCTTTCGTCAGACCTTGATGTTCACCAGCATCCGCATGACCAGCAGGTTGGCGGTCAGGAAGATGCCGACGACGAAACAGGCGGGGATGAACCAGGGGTGGTCCATGACCTCGTCGTAGTAATGCGGGTCCAGCAGCTGGATCGCGACCAGCGCGGCAATGGGGAAGCCCGACAGGAACTTGCCCGACCACTGCGCCTCGGCGGTGATCGCCTTGACCTTTCGGAAGAGGCGGAAGCGCGCGCGGATCACCCGCGACAGGCCGGCCAGGATCTCGGCCAGGTTACCGCCCGACTGCTGCTGGATGGTCACCGCCACGGCCAGGAAACGCAGGTCCTGCATGTCCAGCCGTTCGGCCATGTGCTTGAGGGCTTCGCCCACGTCGCGGCCATAGGCCGCCTCGTCCGCGATGATGCCGAACTCGGTCGCCAGCGGGTCCTGCACCTCCTTCGAGACGATCGAGATCGCCGAGGAGAAGGGATGGCCCACGCGCAGGCTGCGCACCATCAGCTCGATCGCGTCGGGGAGCTGTTCCTCGATCATGGCGAGGCGCTTCTTGGCCTTGTGGTTCACCCACATGTAGATGCCGCCGACCCCCATGAAGGTGGAAACCAGCAAACGCACGCCGAGGCCCGTTTCGGTGGCCGCGGTCAGCCCGACGAAGGCGAAGACGGTCAGCGCCACCATCAGCAGGATCAGCTGGTTCGGCGTGAAGGCGATGGCGCCCTTCTGCGCCTTCTCGGCCAGCAGCGAATACAGCGGGATCCCGCGCGAGCGCAGGTGCTGGTCCATCTCCTTGCGGAGCTTTTCCAGCACTTCCTCGCGGCCAGTGCCCTTTTCCAGCATCTCCAGGCGACGGTTCACCCGATTGTTCAGGCTGATCGACTTGCCGAAGACGGTCAGGTAGATCCCCTCGACCAGCACCAGCACGCCGATGAAGATCAACCCGTAGATGATCGGTTCCGCACTCAGGCTCATGGTCGCTTACTCCGCCGCGATGGGGTCGAAAATGGCCGGAGGCAGGTCGTAGCCCCACATCCGGAACCGCTCGGAGTAGTGCGAGCGCACGCCGGTGCCGGTGAAATGGCCGATGATCTTGTTGTCGGGCGTCAGGCCGACGCGCTGGAAGCGGAAAATCTCCTGCATGGAGATGACGTCGCCCTCCATGCCCGTGATCTCGGTGATCGAGACCATCCGGCGCGAGCCGTCCTGCAGGCGCGACGCCTGCACGATGACGTTGACGGCGCTGGCGATCTGGCTGCGCACGGCCTTCAGCGGCATCTCGATGCCGGCCATGGCGATCATGTTTTCCAGGCGGCTGACACCGTCGCGGGCGCTGTTGGCGTGGATCGTGGTCATCGAGCCGTCGTGGCCGGTGTTCATGGCCTGCAGCATGTCGATGACTTCCTCGCCGCGCGTCTCGCCGACGATGATGCGGTCGGGGCGCATCCGCAGGGCGTTCTTCAGACAGTCGCGCTGGGTCACCGCGCCGCGGCCCTCGACGTTCGGCGGGCGGCTTTCCATGCGGCCCACGTGGGTCTGCTGCAGCTGCAGTTCGGCGGTGTCCTCGATGGTCAGGATACGCTCGGCATCGTCGATGAAGCTGGACAGGGCGTTCAGCGTCGTCGTCTTGCCCGAGCCGGTACCGCCCGACACGATGATGTTCAGCCGGCAGGCGACGGCGGCCTGCAGGTAGGCGGCCATCTCCTCGGAGAAGGCGCCGAACTTGATCAGATCGTCGATGCCCAGCTTTTCTTTCTTGAACTTCCGGATCGACACCAGGCTGCCATCCACCGCGATCGGCGGCACCATGGCGTTGAAACGCGAGCCGTCGGCAAGGCGGGCGTCCACGTAGGGGTTCGATTCGTCGACGCGCCGGCCCACGGCCGAGACGATCTTGTCGATGATCCGCAGAAGGTGCTTTTCGTCCTTGAAGGTGACATCGCTGAGCTCCAGCTTGCCGTCCCGTTCGACGAAGACCTGGTGCGGGCCGTTCACCAGGATGTCGTTGACCGTGTCGTCCTTCAGAAGCGATTCGAGCGGGCCCAGGCCCTTCACCTCGTCGTAAAGCTCCTGGTTGATCAGCTGCCGCTCCTCGCGGTTCAGCACGATGCCCTTCTCGTTCAGGGTCTCGTTGGCGATCGCCGTGATCTCGGCCCGCAGGTCCTGCTCGGAGGCGTGTTCGAGGGCCGAAAGGTTCAGGTTCTCCAGCAGCGCGCGGTGCAGGTCCAGCTTGATCTCGCCCAGACGCTCGCGGCGCTTCTTCTCGCGGTCCATCGGCGCGGCGCGGCCCGGGGCCATCGGCTTGCGCATGCTGGCGGCGACGGGCTTGGCCGCGGCGCCCGCGGGGGCGGCGGCCGGGGCAGGGGCCTTCGGCGCGGCGGCGGGCTTGGGCGCGGCGACCGCCGGGTTGGCGGCGCGCGGCAGGTCTTCGACAACGGCGGGGGCCGGCTTCGCGGCAGCGGCCGGCTTGCCTTGCTCCGCACCCGGTTTCTTGTAGCGAGAGAACATGCGCAGGTCTCCTTACGCCGCTTCGGCTTCGGCCTTGCCCAGCTCGTGCAGCGAGAGGGCGAGTTTGGCGATTTCCCGGCGCAGCGGGTTCTTGCCCGCGGCCAGCGCCAGGGGCGAGCCGTGGTCGCCCGCCTGCACCACCGGCTTGCCGCCGTCGGGCATCTGCAGGTCGATGGTGATGCCAAGGCTGTCGGCCATCCGCTTGACGCGGCTCTTGCCGTTCAGGTCGGTGAACTTGGGCGCGCGGTTCAGCACGAAGCGCAGCTTGTCGAAGGGCAGGTCCTCCGACTGCAGCGCGCGCTTGAGGCGCATCGCGTTCTGGGCCGAGCGCATCTCCAGCTCGACCATGGCGAAATAGACATGCGCCCGGGCCAGCACGGTCTCCGTCCACTGCACCAGCGTGGTGGGCATGTCGACGATGACGTAATCGAAGTGGCTGGCCGCCATGGTCAGCAGGCGGTCGATGTCTGCCGGCGTGATCAGGTCGAGCGGCAGGATATCGGCGGGCGAGGTCAGGACCTGCACCTTCTCCTGGAAGTCGAGCAGCGCCTGGCCGAAGCTTTCGTCGTCCATCGCCTCGGTGTCGGACAGCAGCTCGTAGACCGCGTCGCGGCGCGGCAGGTCGAGGTAGGTCGAGATGGTGCCGAACTGCAGGTCCAGATCGAGGATACAGACCTTGGGCGGCTTCTCCTTCGAGCGCGGCTTGACCACGTTCGCCAGCTCCCAGGCCAGGTTCACGGCCATGGTCGAGGCGCCGGTGCCGCCGGCCAGGCCCTGGACGGCCAGGATCACGCCGTTGCGGTCACCGCCGCGGGAAAGGACAGGCTCCGCCGCGCCGGGGGCGGGCTGGCGGATGCGGTCGATCGCCTCCTGCAGCTCGTTCTCGGGGAGCGGGTAGGGGACAAACTCGTTGGCGCCCTGGCGCAGCAGCTGGTGCAGCGCGGAAGGCGTCACGTCCTCGGCGATCAGGATGACGGAGATCTTCTTGCGCCGCGCGGCCGAGATCACCTCGCCCAGCATGGGCAGGTTGTCCTCGTCCTCCTCGTTGATCGCCAGGGCGATGAACTCCAGCGCTTCGGATTCGGGCTGCTGGAAGAAGGCCAGCGCCTCGGCAAAACCCAGATCGCCCCAGGCCTCGCCCAGTGCCGCTTCCATGTCCTCGATCAGCAGGTCGAAGTTCTGGACGTCACGGCTGACGGTGCAGGCCGTGATCGGGCTGGGTTCGGCATGTAGAAGCGTCGTACTGTTCATTGCCTCAGTCCTTCTGAGCGTGCGTTCGGCCCTGTCCGGCGGTTGGCCCGCCTTCTTCGGTCACCTTCCGCGCGGAGCACGGGACGCACTGCTGTCTTGCTCAGAGGATTGCGCGAGATGTGGGCAACATTAGGGCCGAAAAATCGTAATTGTTTGGTGAAGACGCACGATATGCGACGCGCGGGGATGTTACTCCCCGCCCGACGTCAGATCGCTGGTCGAAGTGCCGGAAAGGGTGGTATCCGGCACCGCGCTGGCGACGTATTCACGGTAGATGATGGCGGCGTACTTGCCGTCCAGCACCTGCGGGTGGTCCTGCACGAAGCCCGAAACCTCGGTCACGGTGCGGCGGTTGCGCCGCTCGCGCTCGGTCGTGGGGATCAGGGGCTGCGTCTCGCCGAAGGAGGCGACGGCCTCCAGCCGCGCGCGGCTGATGCCCTGCGAGGTCAGATAGGCGACCACCGCCTGTGCCCGGCGCAGGCCCAGGCGCTTGTTGTAGGCCTCGGGGCCGACCAGGTCGGTATGGCCGAAGACGCGGAAGCGCACCTCGGGGAACTGGCGGATCCAGCGGGCCTGCTCGTTCAGGATCGCCCGCGCGTTGGCGTCCAGCTGGGCGCTGTCGAAGGCGAAGGTCACCGAGGGCGAGACCTCGGCGGCGAAGCGTTCGGCCAGGTTGATGACGTAATCGCGCTGGCCGGTCATCACCAGCGTGTTGTTCATCGTCGCGTTGCCGAAGTCGGCGTTGGTGTAGATCGGATCGGTGGCGATCCCGGCGCATCCGGCCAGGACGAGCGTTCCGGCAATGGCGGCATGTTTCATCATCGCGGGCCCCTCCCTCAATCCATCACGTAGCCGTAGGAGCCGGTGAAGTCCTGCTTGGCGACCTCCCCGGCGGCACCCGACCGCGGCCTGTTGTCAGAGCCGGTGACGCGCCCGTTCAGGAACAGGTCCGCCTCGCTGGGCGGCTTCACCCGGTCGGTGGGCAGGGCCAGCGCCTCGCCGCGCGTGGGCGTGACGAGATGCGGCGTGACGATGATCACGAGCTCCGACTGGTCGCGCTGGTATTCGGCGCTGCGGAAGAGGGCCCCCAGCACCGGGATGTCGCCCAGCCAGGGCACCTGGCTGTTCAGGTCGGTGAAGTCGTCCTGCAAAAGACCAGCGATTGCAAAGCTTTGACCGTCGCGCATCTCCACGGTGGTGGAGGTCTCGCGGCGCCGGAAGGCATCGATGCGCAGGCTGCCGTTGTCGAAAGCGTTCGACGGGTCGATCGCCGAGACCGCGGCTTCCATCTCGATGTTGATCAGATCGCCGTCCACCACGCGGGGGATGAAGTTCAGCTCCACGCCGAAGGGCTTGAACTCGACCGTGATCGTGCCGCCCTCCTGGCTGACCGGGACGGGATATTCGCCGCCGGCAAGGAATTTTGCCTCCTGGCCCGACAGGGCCGTCAGGTTCGGCTCTGCCAGGGTGCGCACCATGCCCTTCGTCTCCAGCGCTTCCAGCAGCACGCCGATCTCGGCCGCCCCCACGTCGAAGGAGAAGGTCATCGCGCCCTGCGCCGTGCTGGCGCTGGGCAGGGCGCCGCCCGAAAGGCTGGCGTTGTTGCTTGCGGTCACCGCGTTGCCGCTGCCGAAGGCCGAGCCCGACCCGTCGGTGATGGCCAGCGAGGCGCTGAGGTTCTTGGCGACCGAGCGCTGCATCTCGGCGAAGCGGACCTTCAGCATCACCTGCTGCACGCCGCCGACGCTCATCAGGTTGGAGACCCGCTCGGGCGCGTAGCGCTCGGCCAGGTCCAGGGCGCGGTCCAGTTTCTGCATCGAGGAGACGGTGCCCGACAGGACGATCCCGTCGTTGGCGGTGCGCACCTCGATCTTCTCGCCCGGCAGGATCTGCTGCAGGCGCTCCTTGAATTCGCTGACATCGGCGGCGACGCGGACGTCCACGTTGGTGATCAGCTGCCCGCTGCGGTCCAGCAGCGTCAGCGTGGTCAGCCCCGGCGTCTTGCCCAGAACGTAGATCGTCCGGTCCGACAGCGAGGAGATGTCCGCGATCGCGGGGTTCGCGATGCTCAGCTCGGCGAAGGGGGTTTCGCTTTCCACCACCACCGCGCGGTTCATCGGCACCGAGATCGTGGAAGATGTGCCCTTGCGCACCACCCGGACTTCCGCCTGGGCCATGTCGGCCGCGACCGGGGCAAGGGCCACGGTCAGCCCGAAGAGGGCCGCCTTGAGAAACCTATCGTATTTCATGTGACCTGCCTTTCCGATCACGCCTCAAATCCGGGTCTTGCACGCCCGTGTTTGGGCGAAGCCTGCGCCGAAACGGCTTTTTTTGCAAGAATCAAAGGGTTCGCTGCATCGATTTATGTGCCGAAGTGGCAACATTCCGGCCCGGAGCCCCACGGCAAAGCGCCCGCCGGGGGCCGGCGGGCGCTGCCTAAGTCACTGGAAAGCCGGTCAGTTTGTGCAAGGGATCGGGATCTCGACCACTTCCGCGCCGCGGCGGGTGCGGATGGTGCAGACCTCTTCCTTGACGGGGGCCTCGACCGGCGCGGCGGCCACGATGCCCAGAAGGCTTGCCTGGTCCACCTCGATCGCCTCGGCGACGATGTCGTCCTCGGCGCCGACCAGCGACAGCGAGAGGCGGCCGGTGGATTGCGCCTGCGCCAGGCCCGCCACCTGCTGCGGGGTGGCCGAGACGGTCACGGTGCGTGCGATGGTGGCCGAGGCGCTGTCGCCGTTGGCGCGCTGGTCGACGGCGATCAGCTTGACGCCGGCCTCGATCAGCTTGGTGACTTCGCCGCCGCCGGGCATGTCGCCGGTCCAGTAGACATCGACACGGTCGCCGGGGCGCAGGAAGCCCGAGACACCGCTGGCGACGTCGACCTTGATCGCGAAGGCGCGCATCCCCTTGGCCAGGCGCGAGGTCAGGCCCGCGTCTTCGCCCGGCTCGGTGACCTTGCTGGCCATGATCGGCTCATAGGGGTCCATGAGGCGCACGACGTAGCGCATCTCGCCGTTCTCGGCGAAAAGGTTGTCCGCCTCGGTGAAGAGGCCCGCGGGCATCGCGGCTTTCGGCCATTCGACCAGCTGCACCGTCTCCGGCGTCAGGCGCTGGCCATACTTCAGCTCCTGCTTGGCGACATAGACCTTCACGGTCTCGACCGGCTTCACGCTGGTGGCGCGTTCCTGCGCCAGGGCGGCCTGGTACTGGCCGATGTAGGACTTGGCCATGTAGACGGCAAAGCCTGCAAGGCCCAGCCCGATGATAAGAACGACTCCGAAAACGGCTCGCATTGATCTGTCCTTTCAGTTCCACGGCCGCGCGGGCCGGCTATTCCTGGATCCAAGATGGCGGGCAAAGCGGGCAGCATCAGGAAACGATTGCGGCGCTTTCGTGGTGATTGTCTATTCGCCGGTATCAACCGACACGCCGGCCACGGCGGCGTCGATCTCGGTGAACAGCTCGTCCCCGGCGTCGAAGACGACCAGGTAGGCGGAAATGGCCATGCTGACGACGGCGGCGGTCAGGACCATCCAGTCGACGGTGATAGCGCCCGATTGATCGGACCAGAATGTGCGGATGTGGGACATCGGTTTCTCCTCGATGAAATCCGGGCTGAGCCGGAAAATCCCCCATGGGGGAGGCGAGCCGCCATTCTGGCAGCAAAAGAGCCGCAAATTGCTTTGCGGCTCTCTTGAACTGTCTTGAGCCTGAGG
>JBPEXR010000135.1:0-1521 GCA_052031355.1 Paracoccaceae bacterium | reverse complement strand
CCCCGCGAAATGGCGGCCGAGGCGCAGATCGACGCGATCCGCCGCGAGGGGCTGACCGGGCGGCAACTGCGCATGGCCCGGCGCGTCGCGCAGAAGCACGGGCTGCCGGCAACCTCCGATTTCGACGCGGTGCGGTTGCTGCGCCAGCGCGGCATCGACCCCTTCCAGCGCGCCAACATGCTGGAGCTGGTGGTCCCGCAGGACACCGCCCCGCAGCCCGGCCCGGGCAATGCGCCCGAACGTCTGCCCGCCACCCGCCGCGCCAGCGCCCCCGCGCTGCGCCCCGAAGCACCGCCCCCGGCCGAACGCGCCCCGGCGCCCACGCCTGCGCCCGCATCCGCCCCGCCCCCCGACCATGGCGCGGCCGAGCGCCGGGCCCGCGAGATCGCCGAGATCCAGCGCGATCTTGCCCGCCGCCGCCGGCGCAAGCAGCTGATGCTGCTGACCCGGCTGTCGTTCTTCGTCTTCCTGCCGACCTTCCTGGCGGGGTTCTACTTCTACGTCATGGCCACGCCGCTTTATGCCACCAAGTCCGAATTCCTGATCCTGAAAGCGGAAAGCGGCGGCGCGGCGATGGGCGGGCTGCTGTCCGGCACCCAGTTCGCCACGAACCAGGACGCCATCGCGGTGCAGAACTATCTCGCCTCCAAGGATGCGATGCTGCGCCTCGACCAGGATGTCGGCTTCAAGGCGCATTTCACGCAAGACTGGATCGACCCGATCCAGCGCCTGCCGGACAATCCGACCAACGAGGAGGCCTATACCCTCTACAAGCGCAACATCGAGATCGGGTACGACCCGACCGAGGGCGTGATCCGCATGGAGATCGTCGCCGCCGACCCGCAGACCTCGCAGCGGTTCAGCGAGGCGCTGATCTCCTACGCCGAGGAGCGCGTGGACAACCTGACCAAGCGCAAGCGCGAGAACCAGGTGGCCGACGCCGAACGCGCCCTGGCCGAGGCCGAGGCCCAGCGCCGCGCCGCGCAGGAACGGCTGGTGCGCCTGCAGCAGGAGGGGGCGATCCTCGACCCCGAGGGGCGCATCGCCGCGCTGCGCAGCCAGATCAACAACGTCGAGGTGCAGCTGCAGGAAAAGCAGCTGCAGCTGCAGGCCCTGCTCGACAACACAAGGCCCAACCAGGCCAAGGTCGACGGCGTGCGCGGCGATATCGGGCGGCTGGAGGGGCTTCTGGCCAGCCTCAATGCCGAGATGACCGAGGAGGCGCAGGGCGAAAACTCCCTGGCCGAACTGGCAGCCCAGATCCAGATGGCCCAGGCGGACGTGGCCACCCGCGATCTGATGCTGCAATCGGCCCTCGAACAGGTGGCGCAGAGCCGGCGCGACGCCAATTCGCAAGCGCGCTACCTGACGACCTCGGTCCGGCCGGTGGCGCCCGACGATCCCACCTACCCCCGCGCCTTCGAGAATACCGTCCTCGCCTTCTTCGTCTTCGCGGGGATCTACCTCATGGTCTCCATCACCGCGTCGATCCTGCGCGAGCAGGTGACGGCCTAGCGGCGC
>JBPEXR010000134.1:0-8619 GCA_052031355.1 Paracoccaceae bacterium | reverse complement strand
AAGCTTTTCGCATGCTGGCGCGCCAGCAGCGTCGTCGGCGCGATCACCGCCACCTGCACGCCCGACATGGCGGCGATGAAGGCGGCGCGCATGGCGACCTCGGTCTTGCCGAAGCCCACGTCGCCGCAGATCAGCCGGTCCATCGGCTGGCCGGAGGTCATGTCGGCGATCACGTCCTCGATGGCGCGCAGCTGGTCGTCCGTCTCCTCGTAGGGGAAACGGGCGGAGAAGGCATCCCACATGCCCGGCGGCGGCTCCAGGATCGGGGCGCGGCGCAGCGCGCGCTCGGCCGCGACGCGGATCAGCCGGTCGGCCATCTCGCGGATGCGCTCCTTCAGGCGGGCCTTCTTGGCCTGCCAGGCGCCGCCGCCCAGCTTGTCCAGCAGGCCTTCCTCGTGCCCGAAACGCGACAGCAGCTCGATGTTCTCCACCGGCAGGTAGAGGCGCGCGCCCTCGGCATATTCCAGCGCCAGGCATTCATGTGCGGCGCCGGCGGCGGTGATCACCTCCAGCCCCAGGTAGCGGCCGACGCCGTGGTCCACGTGCACCACCAGATCGCCGGGGCTGAGGCTTTGCGCCTCGGTCAGGAAGTTCTCGGCCCGCTTGCGTTTCTTGGGCGCGCGGATCAGCCGGTCGCCCAGCACGTCCTGCTCGGAAATCACCGTCAGGCGGCGCCCGTCCAGCGGCCCTTCAAAGCCATGCTCCAGCGCCCAGACCGCCAGGTGCAGCCCGTTGCGGCCGATCCGCGTGCCGTCGCGAATCTCGATCGTCTCGGCCAGGCCTTCGTCCTCCAGAAGACCGGCGAGCCGCTCCCGCGCGCCTTGCGAATAGGAGGCGACGACCACCGGCCCCTCGGCCAGCTTGGCGCGAACATGGTCCGCCAAGGCCCCGAAAAGGCTGACGCTTTCCTGCTGCCGCTCGGGCGAGAAGTTGCGCCCGATGCGCCCGCCTGCATCCACCACCCCGGGCCCCGAGGCCTGGGCCAGTGGCCGAAACTGCACCCGCCGCCGGTCGCCCAGGGCCTGGCTCAGCGCCGCCTCGTCGAGGTAAAGCTGCGCCGGCGGGACGGGCTTGTAGACCGTGCCCATGCTGGCCTTCTGCGTCAGCGCGTGGCGGCGGTTCTCGTACTGATCGACGATGCCCTCCCAGCGCGCCTGGTGCGACGGGCCGACCTGGTCGTCCAGCGTGACCACCGCCTGCGGCAGGTAGTCGAACAGCGTCTCCAGCCGTTCGTGGAAGAAGGGCAGCCAATGCTCGATCCCCTGGACCTTGCGCCCGGCGCTGACCGCCTCGTAGAGCGGATCGTCGGTGCCCGCGGCGCCGAACTCGATCCGGTAGTTCTGGCGGAAGCGGCGGATGGCGGCCTCGTCCAGGATCACCTCCGAGACGGGGGCCAGCTCCACCACCTCCAGCTTCTCGGTGGTGCGCTGGCTGGCCGGGTCGAACCGCCGCGCGCCGTCCAGCACGTCGCCGAAGAGGTCCAGCCGCACCGGGCCGCCCTCGCCCGGGGGGAAGATGTCGATGATGCCGCCGCGCACCGCGTAGTCGCCCGGCTCCAGCACCGTGGGCGCCTGCGAGAAGCCCATGCGCACCAGGAAGGCGCGCAGTGCCTCCTCGTCGATGCGGTCGCCGACGCGGGCGGTGAAGGCGGCGTCCTTCAGCACCTCGCGCGCCGGCAGGCGCTGGGTGGCGGCGTTCAGCGTCGTCAGCAGCACGAAACGCGCGGGCATGCCGTGCACCAGCCCGGCCAGCGTCGCCATGCGGGTGGCGGAGATATCCGGGTTGGGCGAGACGCGGTCGTAGGGCAGGCAATCCCAGCCGGGGAAGGTGACGACGGGCATCTCGGGGGCGAAGAAGCGCAGCGCCTCCAGCGTGGCGGCCATGCGCTTGTCGTCGCGGGCGACATGGGCCACGGGGCCGCCGCTGCGTTCGACTTCCTGCAGGATCAGGCGCGCGTCGAACCCCTCGGGCGCGCCGCCCATCACGATATGTTCGCCACCTTTCGCCATGCGCGCTGAATTGGCCCTGGGGGCCGGCTTGTCAACCGCCGAAAGGCCCGACGGCAAGGTTGCGGTACATCCCCCACATGGCGGTGACGAAGATCGCGATCATGCCGATGACCTGCGTGGCGAAGCGGTGCCGCGCCAGGTGGCGGTAGAGCGTCGCGGCATCCCGCGCCTCGGCCCGGATGCGCCGCGCGGCGCGCAGCGACAGCAGCCCCACCAGCCCCATCGGAAAGCCCAGCAGGAACAGTGCCTGCGCCAGTTCGACCCCGTAGACGAAGCCCAGCACCAGAAGGCCCGAGAGGACGAAACAGGCGAAGGCCAGCACCCAGAGGCCCGAGACCTCGGCGATGTAGATCAGCCGGCCGGTGTAGATGCGCACCAGGTCCTCGAGGTCCTGCAGCGCCTCGCCCCCGTGGCGGCGGGCGCGCAGCACCAGGTCGTAGGGCACGCCCAGCACCCAGTGACTGGTCGTCGACCACAGCACCGCCAGCGCGATCCAGAACCACAGGTTGCTGAAACTGCGCATGTCGATGACTTCGAAGACGGTTGCGTACCAGTCCAAGATGCTGCCGGGCCTCCCTCGCTTCCGGGCGCTGGCGTTTTCGCCCTTGCGGGCCGTCCCGGCTGCCCTTGTTATGGCGGTCATTCCATGCCACCCCACGGCAGCCGGATCAAGGAAGAAGACAATGCGCCCGACCCAAGCCCCCTTCCCCGCCACCCGCCTGCGCCGCGCGCGGGCCAGCGCCGCCCGCCGCGCCCTGGTGCGCGAGACGCGGCTGAGCACGGAGGACCTGATCTGGCCGATCTTCCTGCGCGACGGCGAGGCGGTGGAAGAGCCGATCGCCTCGATGCCCGGGGTGTCGCGCCTCAGCGTCGATCGCGCGGTGGAGGCGGCGCAGATGGCGGCCGACCTGGGCATCCCGGCGATCTGCCTCTTTCCCTACACCGACCCGGCGAAGAAGACGCGCGACTGCGCCGAGGCCTGGAACCCCGAGAACCTGTCGAACCGCGCCACCCGCGCGATCAAGGCCGCGGTGCCGCAGATTGCGGTCATGACGGATGTCGCGCTCGATCCCTACAACATCGACGGCCACGACGGTTTCGTCGTCGACGGCCGGATCGACAACGACAGCACGCTGGAGGCGCTGGTGCGCCAGGCGCTGTCGCAGGCCGAGGCGGGGGCCGACATCATCGGCCCCTCCGACATGATGGACGGGCGCATCGGCGCGCTGCGCCGCGCGCTGGAGGAGGCCGGCCACCGTGACGTCATGCTGATGTCCTATGCCGCCAAGTACGCCAGCGGCTTCTACGGCCCTTTCCGCGACGCGGTGGGCGCCTCGGGGGCGCTGAAGGGCGACAAGAAGAGCTACCAGATGGACCCGGCCAACGGCGACGAGGCGATGCGCCTGATCGAGCGCGATTTGGCCGAGGGGGCCGATGCCGTGATGATCAAGCCGGGGCTGGCCTATCTCGACATCTGCCGCCGCGCGCGGGACACCTTCGGCGCACCGACCTTCGCCTACCAGGTCTCGGGCGAATACGCGATGATCGAGGGCGCGGCCCGGCAAGGCTGGGTGGACGGCGACACGGTGATGATGGAAAGCCTGCTGGCCTTCAAGCGCGCCGGCTGCGACGGCATCCTGACCTATTTCGCCCCCCGCGCGGCGCGGCTGCTTCAGGCCGGCTAGCGCCGCCGCGGCGGGCCCCCGCCGATCGGCGGCGCGCGGCCCGCGAAGGCGTGACTTGCGGCAATCTTCCGCCTATGATCGCGCCGGATGAACCCACCGCAGCCCCGGCACAAGAGGGCGCGGAGCATGAGGCGAGAGGACAGGCCATGAGCAGATTGACACGACGCGGATTCACCTTTGCCACCCTGGGCGCGGCCACCGCCGCCCTGGCCGGCTGCGGCAACGGCATCGGCAGCCCCGGCGCCGGCACCATCGACGCGCGGGTGCAGACCACCCTGTCGCAGATGTACGCCGCCTACCCCTCGACGCGCGATCTGGCGAACAAGAGCGCGGGCATGCTGGTCATGCCGCTGATCACCGAGGCCGGGCTGGGCCTGGGCGGCGGCTACGGCCGCGGCGCGCTGCTGGTGAACGGCGCGACGGTGGATTACTACTCGGCCACCAAGGCGAACGTCGGCCTGCAGATCGGCGCGCAGCAATATGCCCACGTTCTGTTCTTCATGACCGAGGATGCGCTGGCGCGGTTCCGCCGCAGCCCCGGCTGGGCGGGCGGCGCCGACATCGAATACGCCATCCCCGAGGGCGGCGAGACGCTGCGGGCGGAGACGACGACCTCCCTCGCCCCGGTCATCGCGGTGGTCTTCGGCCAGGCGGGCCTGCGCGTCGGCGCGACGCTGGAAGGCACCAAGTACTCGCGCATCATCCCCTGATCGCGCGGCGCTGACGCCGGTTGTGGCCCGGGGCATCCCGGGCCGCTTGCCCTGGTGCGGGCGCCTAGTGGTAGCGGAATTCCCCCACCACGTTGCGCCATTCCCCGGGCGAGATCATCTTGCGGTGGGTGAAGCTGACGGAATGCAGCGGCCCGTCGATCTCCTCCTGCCAGAACTCGATGAACTTGAAGAGCTTGGGGTGGTCCGGCGCCAGGTCGTAATCCTGCCAGACGAACTCGTTCAGGACATGGGCGTAATCGGGCATGTGGTAGTAGAATTTCGCCGTCGTCAGCCCGTATCCCTTCAGCATCAGCTCGGTCTCTGTCTCGGCCATTTTCGGCCCTCCTTGCTGCCTCGACAGAATCATGATGCCTGAACCAAATTACTTTTCAATAAAAACAGTATGTTAGCCACCAAGGCAGGTGGCTGCCAAAGGCCCGCCGGATGCGCCATTGCACCCAATATCCGGGCTCTGATATAGTCCCGGCAACTAGATATAGAGCAGCCCGAGAAGCGAGCGATCCCACGTGACCGATACGCCCGAAACCCCTGAAAACGCTGACGAAACTCCGCCGCCCCGGCCGGAATTCGACGGTCCTTCCATCTCCATCACGCAGGAGATGAAGACCTCCTATCTCGACTACGCGATGAGCGTGATCGTCAGCCGCGCGATCCCGGACCTGCGCGACGGGCTGAAGCCCGTGCACCGGCGCATCCTCTACGCGATGCACGAGACCGGCAACAGCCACGACAAGCCCTACCGCAAGTCGGCCCGCCCCGTGGGCGACGTGATGGGCAAGTACCACCCGCACGGCGACAGCGCGATCTACGACGCGCTGGTGCGGATGGCGCAGGACTTCTCGATGTCGCTGCCGCGGCTGGACGGCCAGGGCAACTTCGGCTCGATGGACGGCGATAACGCCGCCGCCATGCGTTACACCGAGGTGCGCATGGACAAACCGGCGGCCTTCCTGCTGAACGACATCGACAAGGACACGGTCGATTTCCAGGACAATTACGACGGCAAGGACCGCGAGCCGACGGTGCTGCCGGCGCGGTTCCCCAACATGCTGGTCAACGGCGCGGGCGGCATCGCCGTGGGCATGGCGACCAACATCCCGCCGCACAACCTGGGCGAAGTGATCGACGCCTGCCTCGCGCTGATCGAGGACCCGGACCTGTCGTCCGAGCAGCTGATCGAATACGTCCCCGGCCCCGACTTCCCGACCGGCGGGCTGATGCTGGGCCGATCCGGCGCCCGCAAGGCCTACCTTGAGGGGCGCGGCAGCGTGATCATCCGCGCCAAGACCCATGTGGAGGAGCTGCGCCGCGACCGCTACGCCATCGTCATCGACGAGATTCCCTACCAGGTGAACAAGGCCTCGATGATCGAGAAGATCGCCGAGCAGGTGCGCGAGAAGAAGATCGAGGGCGTCGCCCACGTGCAGGACGAAAGCGACCGTAACGGCGTGCGCGTTGTGGTCGAGCTGAAGCGCGACGCGACGCCCGAGGTGGTGCTGAACCAACTTTTCCGGTTCACGCCGATGCAGACCTCCTTCGGCTGCAACATGCTGGCGCTGAACGGCGGCCGGCCCGAGCAGTTGACCCTGCGCCGCTTCCTGACCGCCTTCCTGGACTTCCGCGAGGACGTGATCGCCCGGCGCACCGCCTACCTGCTGCGCAAGGCGCGCGAGCGGAGCCACATCCTGTGCGGCCTGGCGGTGGCGGTCTCCAACGTGGACGAGGTCGTGGCGACGATCCGCTCCTCCGCCGATGCGGCCGAGGCGCGCGAGAAGCTGATGACCCGGCGTTGGCCGGCCAGCGACATCGCCGAATACATCCGGCTGATCGACGACCCGACCCACACGATGAACGACGACGGGACCTACAACCTGTCCGAGGCCCAGGCCCGCGCCATCCTGGAGCTGCGCCTGCAGCGCCTGACGCAGCTGGGCGTCAAGGAAGTGACGGACGAGCTGCAGGACCTGGCCGAGAAGATCCGCGAGTACCTGGAGATCCTGGGCAGCCGCGAGCGCATCCTCGGCATCATCTCGGACGAGCTGAGCGAGGTGAAGGAGCAGTTCGCCGTCCCCCGCCGCACCGAGATCGTCGACTGGTCCGGCGACATGGAGGACGAGGACCTCATCGAGCGCGAGGAGATGGTCGTCACCGTCACCCAGTCGGGCTACATCAAGCGCACCGCCCTGGCCGACTTCCGCGCCCAGAAGCGCGGCGGCAAGGGGCTGTCGGGCATGGCGACCAAGGACGACGACGTGGTGACCACGCTGTTTGTCGCCAATACCCACACGCAGCTGCTGTTCTTCACCACCGACGGGATGGTCTACAAGCTGAAGACCTGGCGCCTGCCGCTGGGCGGGCGCACCTCGCGCGGCAAGGCGATCGTCAACATCCTGCCGATCCCGACGGGCGTCTCGATCGCCGCGATCATGCCGGTGGACCGTCCCGAGGAGGAATGGGACGATCTGCAGATCGTCTTCGCCACCACCGCGGGCGACGTGCGCCGCAACGCGCTGTCGGATTTCACCAACGTCATGCGCAACGGCAAGATCGCCATGGACCTGCCCGAGGGCGTGGAGATGGTGAATGCCCGCATCGCCAGCGAGGACGACGACGTGATGCTGGTGACCCGCCAGGGCCGCGCCATCCGCTTCCCGACGACCGACGTGCGCGTCTTCAAGGGCCGCAAGTCCACCGGCGTGCGGGGCATCCGCCTGGCCGAGGGCGACGCGGTCGTCTCGATGTCGGTGATCCGCCACTTCGAGGCCACCCCGGACGAGCGGGCCGCCTACCTCAAGATGCGCCGTGCCGTGGCCGGCCAGACCGAGGAGGAAGCCTCGAGCGACGATGATGCAGCCGACGCCAACGCAACCATTTCGCCCGAGCGCTACGCCGAGATGTCGGCGGCCGAGAACCTGATCCTGACGATCACTGCCAAGGGCACCGGCAAGCTGAGCTCCAGCCACGACTACCCGGTGCGCGGCCGCGGCGGCCAGGGCGTGCAGGCGATGGACAAGGCGCTGCGGGGCGGCGCCCTCGTCGCCTCCTTCCCGGTGGAGATCGAGGACCAGATCATGCTCGCCACCTCGCGCGGCCAGTCGATCCGCGTCCCGGTGGAGGGGATCTCGTTCCGCTCGCGCAGCGCCGGGGGCGTGAAGGTCTTCACCACCGGCAAGGGCGAGGAGGTCGTCTCCGTCGCCTGGATCGCCGAGACCGGCGACGAAGAGGGCGAAAACGGCGAGGCCGGGGGCCAGGACGAGGCCGAGTGAGCCTTGCCAAACCGAACACCGAAAGGGGCGCGGCGCAGGCTGCGCCCCTTTTGCGTTCCATGCAGCCTCAGGCCAGCCCGGCCAGCCTTCGCAGCCCCATGCGACGCGCCGCCAGGTAAGCTAGCAGCGGTCCAATCACTCCCACCAACGTTCCCAGCGTAAGGTGCAGGGCCAGGTCGGTGACACCCAGTTTCAGCAGCAAGATGCGCAGGGCGGCGCTGAACATCGTGTGCATCACGAAGATCGCCAGAGAGATCACGCCGAGGAAGGCCAGCCCCCGCGCCCAGGCGGTCCCGCCCGCGCGCGCGGCCACCGCCGCTAATGGCATAAGCAGACAAAGGGCCAGCAGGGCGCCCGGCAGAACGCCCGCCCAGGGCGGCCCCGCCCCCGGCGCGGCCTGCAGTCCGACCCAGAGGCCGAAGGCAAAGAGCACGGCGCCCAGGGCGGCAGTGCTCCACCGCGGGACCTGCCGCGCCAGGGGCGAGGCGCCGATCAGCGCGCCCAGCGTGAAGACCGGGCCAAAGGCCAGCGCCTCGCCGATAAACGGCGCCAAGGCCGAAGGCACCGGCAGAAGGAAATGCGCGGCGAGGCTTCCCGCCAAGGCCAGGGCCCAGAAGCGCACCCCCGCGATCCAGCCACTGAGGGCCAGCCGCAACCCGCCGAAGGCCAGCATGTTCAGCAAGAGCGCCCATAGAAACCAGAAGTGTGCGAAGGGCGGCAAGGGCCAGACCAGCAGATCTTCCCAGGCGCCGCCGGTGTTGGCATTGCTGCCCGCCAACGCACGCATGGCCAGGAAGGCGTAGGTCCAGACCACCAGCGCATAGAGCAACCGCCAGGCCCGGCGCGTCAGGCCCGGGTGCATCGCCGCCGGCGGGCGCAGCCCGAAAGTGATGCCGGCCAGAACGAAGAACAGCGGCATGTGGAATGC
>JBPEXR010000133.1:0-3958 GCA_052031355.1 Paracoccaceae bacterium | reverse complement strand
GCTGCCGTGGAAGCGCGCCAAGTTGCGCCGCGCGCTGCGCAGCCTGGCGCCGGTGCTGGTGCTGGCGCTGGCGCTTGCCGGCCTCGGCTGGGCGCTGCAGACCGGGCGCAGCCTGCTGGGACCCATCGGCCTGTTCCTGGGGGCCTGGCTGATCGGCGGCGCGGCGGCGGACCTCGCCTCGCGCACCGGATCGCGCCGCGACTGGCGCCGCCTTGCGCGGCTGCCGCGCGCGGACTGGGGCAAGGCGGTGGCACATGCGGGGCTGGGGGTGACGATGCTGGGCGTCTCCGGCCTGCTGGCCTGGCAGGTCGAGGATATCCGCGTCGCCCAACCCGGTACGCCCTGGCAAGTCGGCGGCTTCGAGCTGGAGCTGCGCGACGTCGCACGCGTGCAGGGGCCGAACTACATCTCCACCATGGGCGAGATCGCCCTGCGCCGGGACGGCGCCGAGGTGGCGACGCTCTACCCCGAAAAGCGCGTCTACCCGGTCGCCGGCATGCCGACCACCGAGGCGGCGATCGACTACCGCTTTCTGCGCGACGTCTACGTGGTGATCGGCGATCAGCAGGCGGAGGGCGGCTGGACCGTGCGCACCTACATCAAGCCGCTGGCGAACTGGATCTGGGCGGGGGCGATCCTCATGGCCCTGGGCGGCGGGCTGAGCCTGTCGGACCGCCGCTACCGCGTGGCCGCCGGGGCGCGCCACCGCCCGGCCGAAGGGGTGCCCGCCGAATGATCCGCCTGGCCCTGCTTCTGTCGCTGCTGGCCGCGCCCCTCTGGGCGGTGGAGCCGGACGAGATCCTGGACGATCCGGCGCTGGAGGCGCGGGCGCGGCAAATCTCGGCCGGGTTGCGCTGCCTCGTTTGCCGCAACGAAAGCATCGACGAAAGCAACGCGGACCTGGCGCGCGACCTGCGCATCCTGGTGCGCGAACGGCTGGTGGCCGGCGACAGCGACGCCGAGGTGCGCGATTTCGTCGTCGCGCGCTACGGCGAATACGTGCTGCTGAACCCGCAGGCGGGCGGCGCGAACTGGCTGCTCTGGGGCGCAGGTCCGGCAATGCTGCTGGCCGGCGGGGGCATCGCGCTGGCCGGGGCGCGCCGTCGCCGCGCCGCCGCGGCCGAGGCCGAGGGGCTGAGCGCCGAGGAACGCGCCCGGCTGGAGCGTCTTCTGAAGGACTGAGGCCGCGCCGCCGGCCGCGCCCCGCGACGCCGGGTTTCGCTGGAACCGGGCGCGCCGCGCGCATAGGGTCGCGCCAAAGACAGGAGGACCTTCATGGACTACGAGACGATCGGCTACGCGCTTGAGAACGGCATCGCCACGCTGACCCTGAACCGCCCCGAGAAGATGAACGCGCTGACCACGCAGATGCGGGCCGAGATCACCGACGCCGCCCGCCGCGCGGGACGCGAGGCGCGGGTGATGGTGCTGACGGGCGCCGGCAAGGCGTTCTGCTCGGGCCAGGACCTGGGCGACCGCGCGAACGCCGGCAACATCGACCTGGAGCGCACGCTCCGCGACGAATACGAGCCGATGCTGCGCGCCATCTCCGACTGCCCGGTGCCGACCATCGCCGCCGTGGGCGGGGCCGCCGCCGGGGCGGGCGCCAACCTGGCGCTGGCGGCCGACGTGGTGATCGCGGCGGAAAGCGCCTATTTCCTGCAGGCCTTCACCCGGATCGGTCTGATCCCGGACGCCGGCGGCACCTACACGATGCCGCGCCAGATGGGCCTGGCCAAGGCCATGGGCGCCGCGCTGTTCGCCGAGAAGATCACCGCGCGCCAGGCCGACGAATGGGGGCTGATCTGGGAAGCCGTCCCGGATGAGGAGTTCGAGGCCCGCTGGAAGGCCCGCGCCAAGCACCTGGCCGAGGGGCCGACCGTGGCCTTCGCCCACGTCAAGGAAGCCATGCGCGCTTCCTTCCACAATTCCTTCGAGGAACAGCTGTCGCTGGAGGCCCGGCTGCAGGGCAAATGCGGCCAGACGCGCGACTTCAAGGAAGGGGTCGTGGCCTTCCTGGAAAAGCGCCCCGCGCAGTACGAGGGGCGCTGACCGCCGCAAGTCCCCGCGCCATGCAAAAGGGCCGCCCCTCGGGGCGGCCCTTCTTGTTTGTCGCACCGGCGGGGCAACGGCCCGGCTCCTGGCAGAGCCCGCCGGCACCCCGCCGTGGCGGCTTAGCGGTTCTCGATATCCACGTAGTCGCGCGCGGTCTCGCCCAGGTACAGCTGGCGCGGACGGCCGATCTTCATCTGCGGATCGCCGATCATCTCTTTCCACTGCGAGATCCAGCCGACGGTGCGCGACAGCGCGAAGATCGGCGTGAACATCGAGGTGGGGAAGCCCATCGCCTCCAGGATGATGCCGGAGTAGAAGTCCACGTTCGGGAAGAGCTTCTTCTCGATGAAGTACTCGTCGTTGAGGGCGATATGCTCCAGCTCCTTGGCGATCTTGAGCAGCTCGTTGTCCTCGACGCCCAGCAGCTCCAGCACCTCGTCGGCGGATTGCTTGAGGACCTTCGCCCGCGGGTCGGTGTTCTTGTAGACGCGGTGGCCAAAGCCCATCAGGCGGAAGGGGTCGTTCTTGTCCTTGGCGCGGGCGATGAACTCCGGAATGCGCTCGACCGAGCCGATCTCCTTCAGCATCTCGAGGCAGGCCTGGTTGGCGCCGCCGTGGGCCGGGCCCCAAAGGCAGGCGATGCCGGCGGCGATACAGGCGAAGGGGTTCGCCCCCGAGGAAGACGCCAGGCGCACCGTGGAGGTGGAGGCGTTCTGCTCGTGGTCGGCGTGCAGCGTGAAGATCCGGTCCATCGCGCGGCTCAGGATCGGGTCGACCTCGTATTCCTCGGCCGGCACGGCAAAGCACATGCGCAGGAAGTTGGAGGCATAGTCCAGATCGTTGCGCGGATACACGAAGGGCTGGCCGATGGTGTACTTGTAGGCCATGGCCGCGATCGTCGGCATCTTGGCAATCAGGCGGATCGAGGCGACCTCGCGCTGCCAGGGATCGGTGATGTCGGTGCTGTCGTGGTAGAATGCCGACATGGCGCCCACGACGCCCGTCATGACCGCCATCGGGTGCGCGTCGCGGCGGAAGCCGCGGAAGAAGTACATCATCTGCTCGTGCAGCATGGTGTGGTTGGTGACGCGCGCCTCGAAATCCTCCAGCTCGGCCGGCTTCGGCAGCTCACCGTAAAGCAGCAGGTAGCAGACCTCGAGGTAATGCGACTTCTCCGCCAGCTGGTCGATCGGGTAGCCGCGGTGCAGAAGCTCGCCCTTGGCGCCATCGATGTAGGTGATGGTGGAATCGCAGGACGCGGTGGAGGTGAAGCCCGGATCGTAGGTGAAGACGCCCGCGGTACCGTAGAGCTTGCGGATGTCGATCACCTCGGGGCCCGCCGTCGGGGTGTAGACCGGCAAATCGTAGCTTTTGCCGTCCAGGGTCAGCGTGGCGGTCTTGTTGGTTTCTGGCATGGTATCCCTCATCTTCTGACCCGGTGCGCGGACCGCTCGGGTGTTGCGTCTACTTCGGCCCGAATGTCCGAAAACTATTGCGCCGCCGCGGCATCTTCCAGCCGGGCCAGCGTTTCGTCCCGTCCGAGGACAAGCATCATGTCGAATACACTGGGAGTCACGGCCCGGCCCGCAAGTGCCGCCCGCAGGGGGCCGGCGAGCTTGCCGAATTTCATCCCATGCGCCTCGGCGACACGGGTGGCGACGCCCTCCAATTCGTCTCGCGACCAGCTAGCATTTTGCAACTCAGGCGTCAATGCGCGCAGTATACCACGGGATACCGTGTCGAGGTGCTTGGACGCCTTCTCGTCCGGCGTGATCGGCCGGCTGGCGCGGATGAACTCGGCCTTGTCCATGAGGTCGGGGAAGGACTTGGCGCGCTCCTTCAGGCTGGGCATGGCGGCCAGCATCTGCGCCTCCTGCGCCGCGTTCAACGCCGGCTGGCCGGT
>JBPEXR010000132.1:0-3931 GCA_052031355.1 Paracoccaceae bacterium | reverse complement strand
GCCATGATCACCAGCGGCCGGGTCCAGCTGCCGAAGACCCAGGCGAGCACGCCGTAGATCCCCGTCAGGCAGAGCATCAGCCCCAGCAGCGCGTCGCTGAGGAAGGCGCTTTCCTGTTCGGCCAGCCCGCCCTCGCGCCATTCGACCTGCCGTTCGGCGGCGATGCGGGGCAGGATCTCCTCGCGCAAGGCGCTGCGGATATCGGCGGCGCGGGCGGCGTCCTCCTGCGCGATGTCGCCGGTGACCGAGACCTGCGCCACGCCGTTCTCGCGCCGCACGGTGGAGAAGCCCGAGCGCCGCTCGACCGAGACGATGTCGGCCAGCGGCACGTAGGCGCCCTCGGGGGTGCGCAGCTGGGTGGTCTCCAGGAAATCGGCGGTCAGCTCGTCCGGGGGCAGCTCGACCCGGACGGTGGCGCTGCGCGGGCCCAGCGGGTAGCTGGCCGCCTCGATCCCGCCCAGCCGGTGGCGCAGCACCCGGCCCAGCGCGTCGATGGTGAAACCCAGCGCCCGGCCCTGGGGCGTCAGCTCCAGCACCAGCTCTTCCTTGTCGTAGGCGAGGTTGTCCTCGACGGCCGAAACCTCCGGGTAGGTGGCCAGCGCGGTCTTAAGATCCTCCGCCGCGGCCTTCAGCACGGCGGCTTCGGCGCCGAAGAACTGCACGTCCAGCGCATCGCCCCCGGGGCCGGAGCGCCAGCCGCGGAAGGTGACCGTTTCGGCCAGGGGGTGCGCCTCCACCCGGTCTTGCAGGTCGGCGACCAGCTCGAAACTGGAATAGGGGCGCAGGTCCGGGTCGATCAGCTCGATCGAGATGCCGCCCAGCTGCTCGGGCGACTTGGTGTCGGTGCCCGACATGCCCCAGCCGGCGTTGCCGCCCACCTCGGCCAGCACGAAGTCGATCGGGTTGCGGCCATACTCGGCCTCGTAATCGGCGCCCAGCTCCTCGACCGCGCGCTGCATCTCGCGCATCATCTGCAGGCTGTCCTCACGCGTGGCACCGTCCAGCATGGCGAAATTGCCGGTGACGGAGGCACGCTCCGGCGCGTTGAAGAACCGCCATTGCACCTCGCCCGACAGGAACAGCGCGGCCGAAAGGCCCAAGGCCGCCACCGCCCCGGCCAGCACCGGGTAGCGCGCGCGGACCACCAGCCCCATCGCCGGGCGGAAGAGGTGCCGGCGCATGGCGACGAAACCGCGGTTCACCTGGCGCGAGGGCCAGTCGTACCAATGCGACCGGCCCGAATGCGCCAGCGCATGCGCCATGTGGTTGGGCAGGATCAGGAAGCATTCGACCAGGCTGGCGATCAGCACCGCGATCACCGTGAAGGGGATGTCGGCGATCATGTCGCCGAAGCGCCCCTCGATCGCGGTCAGCCCGAAGAAGGCGATGACGGTGGTCAGCGTGGCGGCGAAGACCGGCTGGGCCATGCGGCGGGCGGCGGTCTCGGCGGCGATGACGGGCGGCTCGCCCAGCTTGCGCCAGCGCGCGTCGGCATGTTCGCCCACGACGATCGCATCATCGACCACGATGCCCAGCGTGATGATCAGCGCGAAGAGCGAGATCATGTTGATCGTCAGCCCGCCCAGGTACATCAACGCCAGCGCTGCCAGCATGGCGGTGGGAATGCCCGCCGCGACCCAGAAGGCGGTGCGCGCGTTCAGGAACAGGAACAGCAGGATCAGCACCAGCCCCAGGCCCGTCAGCCCGTTGTCCATCAGGATGTCGAGGCGCCCGGTGATGTAGTCGGCCCGGGTGCGGATCGGCTGCATCTCGACCCCGGGCGGCAGGGTCGGCGCCATCTCGGCGATCACCGCCTCGACCTGGCGCTGGATGGCGATGGCGTCGCCCCGGTCCGAGCGGTCCACCCGGACCGAGATCGCCGGGTGCGGCCCGACGAAATAGCTGCGCTCGCGGTCGATCCCCTCCAGCCGCACCTCGGCCACCTCGCCGATGGTCAGCTCGGTCCCGTCCGCCTTGGATTTCAGCACGATCCCGGCGATGGCGGCGGCGCTGCGCTTTTCCACCCCGGTGCGCACGCGGGTCGCGGCGCCCTCGACATCGCCGGCCGGGTCGGCGTCGATCTCGCGGGCGATGGCCTCGGCGATCTGGGCGAGGGTCAGGTCATGGGCGATCAGCGCGGTCGAGGGCACCTCGACCACGGTTTCCGGCGCCACGACGCCGCGCAGCGTGGTGCGGGTGACGCCCGCATCGAACAGGCGCGTGGCGAATTCATCGGCGAACCGGCCCAGCTGTTCGACCGCGACGGGGCCGAAGATCACCACGTCGGTCACCCGGTCCGACCAGCCGCCGCGGCGCAGGACCGGGTCCTCGGCCTCCTCCGGCAGGCCGGTGACGGCGTCGAGGGCCTGGGCCACGTCCTCGGCCGCGCGGGACATGTCCCATCCGGGCTCGAACTCCAGGCTGATGCTGGCGCGCCCCTCGTAGCTGGCCGCCTCCGAGCCGGTGGCCCCTTCGACCGACAGCAGCGCCGGCTCCAGCACCTGCACCACCGCGCGGTCCACGTCCTCCGCCCCCGCCCCGTCCCAGCGGACCGAGACGCTAAGCTCGTCGACGATCACGTCGGGGAAGAACTGCGCCCGCATGTTGGGAAAGGCCAGCAGCCCGGCGAAGACCATGACCACCAGCAGCAGGTTGGCCAGCGTGCGGTGGCGGGTGACGTAGGACAGGATGCCGCGCCCCGGGGCCGGGGCCGTGCCGCGCGGATCGGCCGGGCCGGCCATCTAGCCGCCCATCCGCGCTTCGATGCGGGCCACCATGCGGGCGGGCACGCGCGGCTGCGCCAGTTGGGCCAGCAGCCGCTGCTTCGCCTCGGCCGGCAGCCGGTCGGAGCCTTCGACGAAGGCGACGAGGCGCGCGCGCCGGTCCTCGGTCAGCTCCAGCATGTCCTCGGCGCCCGCGGCCTGCCCCTGCCCGGCCAGGGCGGCCTGCCCGGGGGCGCCGGGCGCGGCAGCGGCGCCCAGTTGCGCCTGCGGGCCTTCCAGCGGGCGCACCTTGATGCCGGCGCCCAGCAGCGGCGTGCGCCGCGCGACGATGCGCCGCCCGGCCAGGCCTTCGGCGGCCAGCAGCACCCTGTCGCCTTGCCGGCGCAGCAGCGTGGCGGGCAGCGCTTCCAGCCGGTCGTCCGGGCCCAGCGCCAGCACCGCACCATCGGCGCCCAACGCGGCGGCGGGAAGCTCCACCACCTCCGCCAGTTCCGGCTCGGCGACCGAGATGGTGACGAAATCGCCCGGCTTGAACCCGGGCGCGCGGCCGAGGGCGGCGAAGATCAGCCGCCCGGTCTGCCCCTCGGCGACGGCGGCGCCGGCGCGGGTGATGCGCCCCTCGGCGGTCAGGTCCGCGCCCATGACGTCCAGACGCGCGGTGACCGGCAGGGGCTGCAGGGCGCCCTCTGCGTCCAGCAGCCGCGCGTATTGCGTGGTGGAGACGCGGAAGGCGACCTCCAGCGCGTTGGCATCGACCAGCCGCGCCAGCCGCTCGCCCTGGCTGACAAGCCCCCCCTCGACCACCGAGACCTCCGACAGCAGCCCGTCGAACCCGGCGCGGATCACCCGGTCGCCCAGCTGGCGCTGCGCCTCCTGCACCGCCAGTTCGGCGCGGGCGCGGCGGGTCGCGGCCTGGTCCACCCGCGCCTGGGCCTGGGCCACGGCCTGGCGGCGCGACAGCACCGTCGCCCGCGCGGCCGAGGCGGCCAGTTCCGCCGTCTCCACCGCCGCGGCAGTGCCCACGCCCCGCTCGGCCAGGTCGGCCTGGCGCTGGAAGGCCTTCTCGCGCAGCGCGGCCTGGTCCTCTGCGGCGGCCAGTTCATCTTCGGCCAGGGTCACGGCGCGGGCGGCCTCGCGCGCCTCGGCCTCGGCGTCCATCAGGTCGGTGCGGGCGCGGGCCAGGGCGGCTTCCGCCTCGGCCGGGTCGA
>JBPEXR010000131.1:0-1898 GCA_052031355.1 Paracoccaceae bacterium | reverse complement strand
GGGTGGAGCTTGCGACCGCTCGCCTTTCCGCGCTGCTGCCGGGGCTGTCGCTGGCGCAAAGCGCATCCGCCGCCGGGCTGGCGGAGCAATGGGACGCCTGCGAGCGCGCGCAGGTGGTGGCATGACGCCGGCAAAACGCGCGATGGACGTGATCTGTGCGCTGGGCCTGTCGGTGCTGCTGTCGCCGCTGATCCTGGGCGTGGCGCTGGCGATCCTGCTGCGCGAGGGGCGGCCGGTCTTCTATCTCTCCGAGCGGATGAAGACGCCGCAGCGCGCCTTCATGTTGTGGAAGTTCCGCACCATGCGGCCCGACCCGGCGGACCGGGGCGTCTCGGGCGGGGACAAGGCGGCGCGGATCACGCCCCTGGGCGCCTGGCTGCGCAAGCGCCGGCTGGACGAGCTGCCGCAACTGCTCAACATCCTGCGCGGGGACATGAGCTTTGTCGGCCCGCGCCCGCCGCTGCGCCGCTACGTGGAGATGTTCCCCGACCTTTACGCCGAGGTGCTGAAGGCGCGCCCCGGGATCACCGGGCTGGCGACGCTGGCCTACCACCGCACCGAGGAGCGTCTGCTGGCCCCCTGCCGCACCCCGGAGGAGACCGAGGCCGTCTACGTCCGGCGCTGCGTGCCCCGCAAGGCGCGGCTGGACCTCATCTATGCCGCGCGGCGCGACCTGTGCTGGGACTGGCGGCTGATGTGCGCCACCGTCTTCCGCCGGATGGCCATTTCGCGGCCGCGCGGGGGGCCGCCGAAGGGGCCATCTGGCTTTGGCGCCGGGGAAAAAGTATGATAAGCGCGGAAAAAGCCCGACGGAACGGGCTGGGAACAGTGACCGCCCCGGACGCACGGCCCGCCGCCGATCCGCCGTCCCGGGCCCGATGCGCCGGAGCGTTCCATGCTTTATGAGCTTTGCACGACGCTGACGCGGTCGCAAAAGAGCATCATCCTGCTGCTGATCGACCTGTGGTGGCTGAGCGCGACGTTCATCATCACGCAGCTTCTGCTGCTGTCGGACCTGCCGGGGCCGGGGCTGTTGGGCGTGACGCCCCTGTTCCTGGCGCTGATGGTGCCGCTGGCGGCGGGGATCTCGCATTATCTCGGGCTGCACCGGATCAAGCTGAACGCCTACGAGCTGCAGGGCATCTTCGAAACGGCAGCCCTGGCGGCGATCACCGGGGCGGCGGGCGTGCTGCTGAACGCCTATGTCGCCGCGCCCCTGCCGCCGCAGATCTTCGTCGTCTCGACGATGATGTTCCTGCTGACGGCCGTATCCTCGCGGCTGTTGCTGCGGCGGTTCGTTATCTGGATCTACTCCAGCGGCAAGAATTACCGCCGGGTGCTGATCTACGGCGCCGGGCAGACGGGCCAGCAGCTGGCGGCGGCGCTGCAGACCGACGACGCGCTGCGCCCGGTGGCCTTCGTCGACGACAACCCGACGCTGCAAAGCCTGTCGATCGGCGGGCTGCGGGTGCATTCGCCGGTGCATATCCAGGACATCGTGCGGCGCGAGCAGATCGACCGCGTGGTGCTGGCCATGCCCTCGGTCAGCCCGCCGGTGCGCGCCCGGATCGCCCGGCGCCTGCGCACCCTGGGCTGCGAGGTGCACGCCCTGCCGAGCTTTGCCCAGCTGGTGACCGAGCCGGAACTGCGCAGCCAATCGGTGCCGGTTCGGGTGAACTCTCTCCTCGGGCGCAACCGGCTGGAGGAAGAGCTGCCCGGCGTCAGCGAGGCCTATGCCGGCAAGCGGGTTCTGATCACCGGGGCCGGCGGCTCCATTGGGTCGGAGCTGTGCCGCCAGGTCATCTCCTGCGCGCCGGAATGCCTGGTGCTGCTCGATCACAGCGAGCTGTCGCTCTACACCGTGCACCGCGAGATGATGGAACTGGCGCAGGATCTGC
>JBPEXR010000130.1:0-2661 GCA_052031355.1 Paracoccaceae bacterium | reverse complement strand
GCCTGCACAACATGATGCTGCCGCACGGGCCCGACCGCGACGCCTTCGAGGGCGCCTCGAACGCCGAGTTGAAACCGGTGAAGCTGGACGACACCATGTCCTTCATGTTCGAGACCCGCTTTCCGCAGCACCTGACGCGCTTCGCCGCCGAGGAGGCACCGCTGCAGGACGATTACGTCGACTGCTGGGACGGGCTCGAGAAGAAGTTCGACGGCACCCCGGGCCGCAAGTAGCCCGGCGCCCCACCCGAAAGTTCCGCCCGCCCGCCGCCGCGCGGGCGGCGCCGCCATTCGAAAGGACCGACATGCCCCTGAAGAAAAGCTGGGTGGCTTCCGCCAACGATGCGGATCACCCCTTCCCGCTGAACAACCTGCCCTACGGCGTCTTCTCCACCGCCGAGAAGGACCCGCGCTGCGGCGTCGCCATCGGCGACATGATCCTGGACTGCCGTGCCGCCGAGGAGGCCGGGCTGATCGCCCTGGACGAGGACCCGGTCTTCGACGTCCCCTTCTGGAACGAGGTCATGGAGCTGGGCCCCGAGACCTGGGCCGCGCTGCGCCAGCGGCTGGAGCAGATCCTCGCCGAAGGCAGCACCGACCGGGAGGCGGCGGAGCCGCTGCTGGTGCCCCAGGCCGAGGCCGAGATGCACCTGCCCTTCCTGGTCGCCGAATACACCGACTTCTACGCCGGCAAGCACCACGCCACCAACGTGGGCACCATGTTCCGCGGCGCCGAGAACGCGCTGCCGCCCAACTGGCTGCACATTCCCATCGGCTACAACGGCCGCGCCTCCTCGGTCGTGGTCTCGGGCACCCCGGTGCGCCGCCCCTGGGGGCAGCTGAAGGGGCCGAACGACGACGCGCCGCGCTTTGCGCCCTGCGCCCGGTTCGACCTGGAGCTGGAGATGGGCGCCATCGTCGGCCAGCCCTCCGACGGGCCGGTGACGGTGAAGGAGGCCGACGCGATGATCTTCGGCTACGTGCTGCTGAACGACTGGTCGGCGCGCGACATCCAGGCCTGGGAATACCAGCCGCTGGGCCCCTTCCAGGCCAAGGCGACCGCCACCACGATCAGTCCCTGGATCGTCACCAAGCCGGCGCTGGACGCCTTCCGCTGCGATACGCCGGCGCGCGAGGTCGAGCTGCTGGACCACCTCAAGGACGACGGCCCGATGCTCTACGACATCGATCTGGAGGTCGAACTGGCCCCCGAGGGCGGCGAGGCCGCGGTGATCGCCCGCACCAACTACAAGGAGATGTACTACAGCTCCGCCCAGCAGCTGGCGCATCACTCGACCTCCGGCTGCCCGATGACGCCGGGCGATCTTCTGGGCTCGGGCACCATCTCGGGGCCGGAAAAGCACCAGCGCGGCTCGCTGCTGGAGCTTAGCTGGGGCGGCAAGGAGCCGGTGGAACTGCCCGGCGGGCAGACCCGCAGCTTCCTGGAGGACGGCGACCGCCTGACCCTGCGCGGCGCGGCCCGGGGCGATGGCTATACCATCGGCTTCGGCGAATGCACCGGCACCGTGCTGCCCGCGCTGGACGATCCCTACAAACGCTAACGCCGGGCGCCGGCGGGCCACGCGCCCGCCGCCCCGCGATTCAGACCTGAAAGGAGCCGCAGATGGCCAAGGCATTCGCCTCGCAAGGCGACACCAGCGAGAAGAAGATCAGCTTCACCGAGGTGGGCGACGGGCTTTACGCCTTCACCGCCGAGGGCGATCCCAATTCCGGCGTCATCATCGGCGAGGATTCGGTGATGATCATCGAGGCGCAGGCCACCCCGCGCCTGGCGCAGAAGGTGATCGACTGCGTGCGCTCGGTCACCGACAAGCCGATCAGCCACCTGGTGCTGACCCATTACCACGCCGTCCGCGTGCTGGGCGCCAGCGCTTACGGCGCGCCGCAGATCATCATGTCCGACATGGCCCGCGCCATGGTGGCCGAACGCGGGCAGGAGGATTGGGACAGCGAATTCCAGCGTTTCCCGCGCCTTTTCGAGGGGCACGAAAGCATCCCCGGGCTGACCTGGCCCACCACCACCTTCAGCGACACGATGAGCGTCTACCTGGGCAAGCGCCGGGTCGATCTGATGCACCTGGGCCGCGCCCATACCGCCGGCGACATCGTGGTCCATGTGCCCGACCAGAACGTCATGTTCACCGGCGACATCGTCGAATACCACTCGGCCTGCTACTGCGGCGACGGGCATTTCTCCGACTGGGGCGACACGCTGGACGAGATCCGCGCCTTCGACCTTGACGCCATCGCGCCGGGCCGGGGCGATGCGCTGGTCGGCCGCGAGATGGTCAACGCCGCAATCGACAGCACCCGCGACTTCGTCGAAAGCACGTATCGCCCGGCGGCCAAGGTGGCGGCGCGCGGCGGCTCGCTGAAGGAGGCCTGGGACGCGGTGCGGGCCGAATGCGACCCGAAGTTCGCCGATTTCGCGATCTACGAACATTGCCTGCCCTTCAACGTGGCCCGCGCCTACGACGAGGCGCAGGGCATCGACACGCCCCGCATCTGGACGGCCGAGCGCGACCGCGAGATGTGGGAAGCGCTGCAGGGCTGACCCCCGCCCGCCCCCGGCAAGGCGCCGGGGGCGGGTGCGCCAAGCAGGAGGCCGCGCCATGAGCGAGATCTTCGAGACCCCCCTCTA
>JBPEXR010000013.1:0-6597 GCA_052031355.1 Paracoccaceae bacterium | reverse complement strand
TGTTGGCGCCGGAGCTGGACGAGGGCTTCCTCGCCGCGCACGCCCGGCGGCTGGGGCTGCTGTCGCCCGGCGCCGGGTCCTTTGCCCGCGCGGACCTGCTGGCGAGCCTGCGGCGCGACATGGCCGGCCAGATGCAGGCGGCGGCGCAATCCGGGCTGGCGACGTTCCGGCTGGCGCAGGCGGATACGCAGGAGGCGCGGGCCGAGGCGCTTTCGCGCTTCCTGGGATTGCCGCCGGAGGCCGCCGCGGACATTGTGACCCCCGACCTGTTTGACGATTGAGGACCGACCATGAGCGCATACGATTCCCAGAACATCTTCGCCAAGATCCTGCGCGGCGAGATCCCGAACGACACGGTGATCGAAAGCGCGCACACGCTGGCCTTCAAGGACATCAACCCCCAGGCACCGGTGCACGTGCTGGTGATCCCGAAGGGGGCCTATGCCACCTACGCCGATTTCGCGCGCGAAGCCTCGGAGGAGGAGATCGTCGATTTCCACCGCACCCTCGCGCAGGTCTGCGAGACGACCGAGGTCGAGGCCGGAGGCTTCCGCATGATCACCAACGCCGGGGCGCATGGCGTGCAGGAGGTGCCGCACATGCATGTGCACGTGCTGGGCGGCCGCCCGCTGGGACGGATGCTGGCCAAGGACTGACGCGCGGGTCCGGCCGGGGGCGGCGCGCCGGCAGGCGTCCCCGCACACCGGCCATCGTTTCCCGTGGCACACGGCCCTGCGGCTCGCGCCGCTGGACTTACCCCTCGGCCCGCGCCCTACCCGCAATCCAGCGTCATGCGCACCACCGAGGGATCGCCCGTCGGCGCGCGGGCGCGGCAGCCGTAGGTCCGTTCCGCCGCGCGGGCGGCGGAGAGGGCCACGCGGTCGAAGCGGGGCAGCACCTCGCGTGAGATGCGCACCGCCTCCACCTCGTCGCCCCGCCGGCGCAGGGCGAAGCGGCTTTCGCCTTGCGTGACTTCCACCGCCGGCAGGCCGGAGAACCCCAGCCCCGGGGCATTGCACCCCGCCAGCGCGAGGCACAGGCACAGCAAACCCAGGGGGACAGGCACAGGCACAGTCTCGGGCACAGTCATGCCCTCAGCCTGCACAATCGCGGTTAACAACGCGTTACCGCGCCCGCGCGCCGTCCCGCCATCGTTGTGCCCCCGCCGCGGCTTGCCTATCATCGCCGCACCCTTGCGGAGGCCGGTAATGCCCTTTCAGAAAGTCCAGCCCGAGAAGCTGTCCTGCGCGGTCACGCGGCAGATCGAGCAGTTGATCCTGCGCGGCATCCTGCGCCCGGGCGAGCGTCTGCCGGCAGAGCGTGAGTTGGCCGAGCAGCTGGGCGTCTCGCGCCCCTCGCTGCGCGAGGCGATCGCCGGGTTGCAGGACCGCGGCCTTCTCAGCACCCGCGCCGGGGCCGGGATCTTCGTCGCCGACGTGCTGGGCAGCGCCTTCTCCCCGGCGCTGATCAAGCTCTTTTCCGAACACGACGAGGCGGTCTTCGACTACCTCTCGTTCCGCCGCGACATGGAGGGGCTGGCCGCCGAACGCGCAGCGCGGCTGGCCTCGGCCAGCGATCTGAAGGTGATCGATACGGTCTTCACCCGCATGGAGGCCGCGCATGGCAAGCGAGACCCCAGCGACGAGGCGCGGCTCGACGCCGATTTCCACCTCGCGATCATCGAGGCAAGCCACAACGTCATCATGCTGCACATGATGCGCTCGATGTACCAGCTGCTGCGCGAGGGGGTCTTCTACAACCGGCAGATCATGTTCAAGCAGCGCACCACCCGCTCGGACCTTCTGGACCAGCACCGGGCGATCAACGCCGCACTGCAGGCGCGCGACCCGGCCGGCGCCCGGGCGGCGGTGGAGGCGCATCTCAACTACGTCGAGCGCGCGCTGTCGGACCATATCCGCAGCGAAAAGCGCGAGGAGCTGGCCCGCCGCCGGCTGGCCCACGAGGAAGCGCGCCACCGCTGACCCCTGCCCCTAAAAACGAAAAACCCGGCCGGGGCCGGGTTTTCCAGGGTCTTTGCGTGCCGGGCGCGGCCTAGTGCAGCTTCGCCTCGACCGTCGAGATCGACTCGTCGATCAGCTTGTTGGCCTGCTGCGCGGTCATCTGCTTGGCGATGACCTCCCGCGCGGCGGCGATGGCGATGGAGATCGCCTCGTCGCGGACCTCGCGCACGGCGGCGTTGCGCGCCGATGCGATCTGGTCCTCGGCCTTCTGCATGCGCCGCGCGATGGAGGCCTGCAGGTCACGCTGGGCCTGTTCGGCGTTGGCGCGGGCCTCTTCCTTGGCCTGGGCGACGATCCGGTCGGCCTGGGCCTGCACTTCCTGCTGCTTGCGCTCGTAGGACGCCAGGACGGTCTGCGCCTCTTCGCGCAGGGCGCGGGCCTCTTCCAGCTCGGCCTTGATGCCGGCGGCACGCTTGTCGAGCATTTCCGAGACCTTGCCGGGCACCTTGAAGTAGGCGAGCACGGCGAGGAACAGAAGGAAGGCCAGCAGCACCACGAAGTTGGTGTTGCTGAGCGAGAAGAACGGACCCGAGGCGGCATGCGCCGGGCCGGCGACAGCGGCCCAGGTGGCGCCCAGCGCCGCGGCTTTGATCATGTTGCGCATCGGTCAGCCTTTCGTGCGGGTGTCGACGGCCGCGTCCACGTCGGAGGCATTGGCCGTGAAGCCCAGCGCGGCGACGATCTCGCCGGCGGTCTCCCGCGCCACTTCGCGCACGCTTTCGCGGGCGCCGTCGCGGATCTCGGCGATGGCCTTCTCCGACTCGGCGGTCTTGGCCGCGATCTCGGCGTCGGCCTTCTGCATGGCCTTGTCGAGTTCGGCCTGCATGTCGGCCTTGTTCTTGGCGACGATCTCCTGCGCCTCGGCGCGGGCATCGGCCAGCGCCTGCTTGTAGGCCTCTTCGGCCTCGGCGGCCTTGGCTTTCAGCTCTTCGGCGGCGGCGATGTCGTTGGTGATGGTGCCCTGACGTTCGGCCAGAACCGCGGCGATGCGCGGCAGCGCGATGCGGCTCAGGACGAAGTAGATCACCACAAGCGTGACCAGAAGCCAGAAGATCTGGTTCGGGAAGCTTGCAAAGTCCAGCTGCGGCATGCCGGGAGCGGACGCGGCGCTATCGCCGGCTACCCCGGTGGCGTCTGCCAGGCCCTGGCCGGCCTCTTGCGTTGAGCTCGCCATGTCGTCCTCCGTCGGAACCTGATGGATAGGGGCGGGCGCTCAGGCCCGCCCACCCGTAAGGATACGTTCCGCTTGGATCAGACGGCGAACATCAGCAGCAGCGCGACGAGGAACGAGAAGATCCCCAGCGCTTCTGCGAACGCGATGCCGATGAACAGGGTCGCGGTCTGGCCGGCAGCGGCGGAGGGGTTGCGCAGTGCGCCTGCCAGGAAGTTGCCGGCAACGTTGCCCACACCGACTGCCGAGCCGCCCATGCCCATGCATGCCAGGCCTGCGCCGATGTATGCGCCCATTTGTACGATATCGCCTTCCATGTCGATTTCTCCTTACGTTGGAATTGGCTTGATAGGGTATCCGGACCTTAGTGTGCGGGATGCAGCGCGTCCTTCAGGTAGACGCAGGTCAGAATGGTGAACACGTAGGCCTGGATGAAGGCCACGAGAATTTCGAGCCCGTAGACCGCCGTGATGGCGACGACGGAGAGCGGCGCGATGGCGGTGACCGCGGCGAAGCCGGCGAACACCTTGATCACCGCGTGACCGGCCATCATGTTGCCCATCAGACGCACGGAGTGGCTGACGGGGCGCACGAAGTAGGAGATCAGCTCGATCAGGGCCAGGATCGGGCGCAACGCCAGCGGCGCCGAGGAGACCCAGAAGAGGCCCAGAAAGCCCATGCCGTGCTTCACGAAGCCCAGCACGGTGACCGAGACGAAGACCAGCAGCGCCAGCACCGCGGTGACCGCGATATGGCTGGTGGTGGTGAAGGACATCGGCAGCAGGCCCAGGAAGTTGGCCAGCACGATGAACATGAACAGCGTCATGATGTAGGGGAAGTACTTCACCCCCTCCTTGCCGGAGACATCCTCGACCATCTTGTAGACGAAGCCGTAGGCCAGCTCGCCGATCGACTGGGACCGGGTGGGCACGACGGCGCGGCGCGAGGTGCCGACGACCAGCAGCAGGACAACTGCCAGAACGGTGATCGCCATCCAGAGCGTCACGTTGGTGATCGTGTACCAGTGGACCGGGCCGTCCCCGAACAGGGGCTGCACGATGAACTGGTCCATCGGGTGGAAAACAAGACCGCCTTCTTCGCTTTGCGCTTCGGTTGCCACGTCTCAGGTCCTCTCGTCCTCGTCGGCCTCGGGCTCTGCCTCGGCCAGCTTCTGTTCCTGGATCTCCCGGGCCGAGCGCATCATGGTTTGCACCCCGGCCGCGAAGCCCAGCAAGACAAACAGCACCAGGAAGATCGGGCGTGTCCCGAACAGGCTGTCCAGCCCGATCCCGATGCCGAAACCGATCCCAAGACCGGCTACAAGCTCGATCACCATCCGCCAGGCGAGATTCGCTTGCGAATAATGTTCATCCGCCCGGGGCTTCGGTGCCTGCTTGGCCCGGGCCGCCGCGATCTTCGCCTCAAGCTGCGCCATGCGCTCTTTCGGGTCGGGATCGGCCACGGTTGCCCCCTCGGATTGGTCGCGCAATTGCTATGCGCGGGGCGGGTCCGAGTCAAGCGCGGTGCGGGCGGGCGCAAGCTATTGAGATTGCGCGCAATTCTCTGCAGGCCAAACTGGCGACGCCTGCCCCCGCGCCCCGCCTCGCCGGCCTTTTCATGTTCAACCCCCCGGTTGAACGTGGTCCCGGCGCCGCGCCGTCAGCCGTTGACCTTCGCCCGCGCGCGGGGCTTAACCGGGGAATGAGCGACAGCCTCGACATCGTCTTCGCCGCCCTGGCGGACCCCACGCGCCGCCGCATCCTCGCGATGCTGCTGGAGGACGACATGGCCGTCACCGACGTGGCCGAGCCCTTCGAGATGTCGCTGGCCGGCATTTCCAAGCACCTCGGCATCCTGACCCGGGCCGGGCTGATCAGCCAGGAGCGGCGCGGCCGCGTCAAATGGTGCAAGCTGGAGCCGGACGCCCTGCGCGCCGCCAGCGTCTGGATGCAGGGCTTCGGGCAGTTCGCGCCGATGGACCTTGACGCGCTGGAGGCGATGCTGGAGCGGCAGTTCCGCGAGGAGACCGAGGGCGAGACGCCGCGCGGGGCCGAAAGCCCCTAGCCGCCCGCCGGCGCCCGGCGCTGCGCCGGCGCGCCATGCTCGTCCTTCAGCAGAAGCGCCAGCGCCAGCACCGTCAGCGCCACCCCCACCAGCGTCAGTGCCCGCGGCACGCCGTGGCCCAGCGCGATCTCCCACAGGATGACCCAGGACGGCGCGAGGTAGGTATAGGCCATGACCTTGGCCGAGGGCAGCCGAAGCGAGGCATACTGCAGCAGCACGAAGGTCATCGCGCTGGCGAAAACGGCTGTGTAGCCGATGGTGATCCAGACGATCCCCGGCAGCGCCGTCCAGTCGGTGGCGCGGATGGCGCCCCATCCGGCGATGGTCAGCACCGCGCCGCCCGCGACCAGCATCCCGAAGGTGAAGACCAGCGCCGGCTCGCCCCGGTTCAGCCTCGGCACCAGCGCGGCGTAGACGGCATGGGCCGCGCAGCCCCAGAAATAGATCAGCTCCCCCCGCCCCAGCTCGAAGGCCAGCGCGGCGCCCAGGTCGGCGCGGAAGATTACCCAGAGCGCGCCCAGCGCCCCCACCGCAAGGGCCAGCGACATGCGCGGCGTGGTCACCTGCCGCATCAGCAGGTAGCCGCAGCCCGCGGCCATCAGCGGCGTCAGCGTGAAGACCGCGGCGGCCGAGACCGGTGGCGCGGTCTTCAGCCCCTCGAACATGGCGACGAAGTAAAGCGCGAAGATCCCGCCCAGCAGCAGGTAGCGCCAAGGCGCCCGCGCCGCCTGCCGCGGCAGCCCGGTGGTGGCCAGCGCCGCCGCGCCCACCAGCACCGCCGCGATGGCGAAACGCAGCGCGTTCAGCGCCGCGGGCGAGATATGGTTTGCCGCCATCGAGCCCAGGCTGAAACTCCCCGCAACAAGGGCGGAGAAGAGGAACATCGCCAGGTGTCCGCGTGCCGCCTCGCTCACGCCTTGCCCCCGGCCTCCTGCGCGGCCCAGTTCTTCGCCGCCGCCTTGATGTGGCCGACGAAGGCCTGGACCTTGGCGGTGCGGTGCAGATCCACGTGGGTGACCAGCCACAGCGAGGCCGACCATTCGGGTCGCGGGCCCAGCACCTCGACAAGATCGGGCTCGGCGCGCCCCTCGATCACCGGCAGAAAGCCCAGGCCGACCCCGCCCAGCAGCAGGTAGCGCCAGGGCGCCCGCGCCGCCCGCCGCGGCAGCCCGGTGGTGGCCAGCGCCGCCGCGCCCACCAGCACCGCCGCGATGGCGAAGCGCAGCGCGTTCAGCGCCGCGGGCGAGATATGGTTCGCCGCCATCGAGCCCAGGCTGAAACTCCCCGCCACAAGGGCGGAGAAAAGGAACATCGC
Organism: Paracoccaceae bacterium; assembly: GCA_052031355.1. Taxonomy (GTDB): domain Bacteria; phylum Pseudomonadota; class Alphaproteobacteria; order Rhodobacterales; family Rhodobacteraceae; genus JBPEXR01. The sequence continues at coordinate 26 of JBPEXR010000013.1, read as the reverse complement.
CAGGTGTCCGCGTGCCGCCTCGCTCA
>JBPEXR010000129.1:0-3263 GCA_052031355.1 Paracoccaceae bacterium | reverse complement strand
GGGCTGGGCTTCGACCCGGTCTGGTTCGGCATCATCGTCGTCGTGGTGACCGAGATCAGCCTGATCACGCCGCCCGTGGGCCTGAACGTCTTCATCCTGAAGGGCGTCGTGGGCGATGTCTCCACGGGCACCATCTTCCGCGGAGTCACGCCCTTCTGGGCGATGGACATCCTGCGGCTGGCACTGCTGCTGGCGGTGCCGGGGCTGGTGCTCTATCTGCCGTCGATGATGTAGGCGCGTTGACGCCCGCCCCCCGGGCGACCAATCTGCCGCCATGATCTTATGTTGCGGCGATTCCCTCATCGACATGCTCCCGGCGCGGGACGCCGCCGGGCGGCGCGTCTTCCGCCCGGTGCCCGGCGGCGCCGTCCTGAACACCGCGCGGGCGCTGGGGCGCCTCGGGGTGCCGGTGAACCTGGTCTCCGGCCTGTCGCGCGACCTGTTCGGGGAGGAGCTGCGCGCCGCGATGGCCGCCGATGGTGTCGGCGCCGACCTGTGCCTGGCCAGCGACCGGCCCAGCACCCTGGCCTTCGTCGACCTGCGCGACGGGCAGGCGCGCTATGCCTTCTTTGACCAGGCGACCGCCGGGCGGATGATCTCGGCCGAGGACATGCCGCCCCTGCCGGCCGAGGCGCGGGCGCTGTTCTTCGGCGGCATTAGCCTCTGCGACGAGCCCTGCGGCAGCGCCTACGAAGCGCTGGCCCTGCGCGCCGCGCCGGAGCGCCTGGTCATGCTGGACCCCAACATCCGCCCCGGCCACATCGCTGACCCCGAGGGGTACCGCGCGCGGCTGGACCGCCTTTTCGCGGTGGCCGACATCGTCAAGGTCTCGGACGAGGACCTGCGCTGGCTCTTCCCCCAGGCCGAAGGGTCCGAGGGCGGCGCCGAGGCCATGCGGCAGGCGGGCGTCAAGATCGTGCTGGTGACGGAAGGCGCCAAGGGCGCGCGCGCCTTCGGCCCCGAGGGGCGCGTCGCATCGGCCCCCGCCCGCAAGGCCGAGGTGGCCGATACCGTGGGCGCGGGCGATACCTTCAACGCCGGCATCCTGGCCTGGCTCTATGATCACGAGCACTTGGACAAGGCCGCCATCCCGCGCCTCGATTCCGAGGACCTGGCCGAGGCGATGGAATTCGCCAACCGCGTCGCCGCGATCACCGTCTCGCGCATCGGCGCGGACCCGCCCTGGCGGCGCGAACTGCGCTGAGCCCGCCGCGCGGCACACGGACGCGCGCGGCGAAACCGTTGTATTTCCAAGCATTTGCGCGGGGGAAGTGGCGCACCCGATAGGATTCGAACCTATGGCCTCTGCCTTCGGAGGGCAGCGCTCTATCCAGCTGAGCTACGGGTGCCTGAGTGGCTGATTATCCCAAGCCGGGGGGCGTCGCAACGGGTTTTGCCCGGCGGGCGCGGAAAAATTCCCGCCCGCCGCGGGGGGCTTAGCCCAGCAGATCCTGCGCCAGTTCCAGTGCCTCAACCAGGGCGTCGACCTCCGCCTCGGTGTTGTAGAGGCCGAAGGACGCGCGGCAGGTGGCCGCAACGCCCAGATGCTCCATCAACGGGCCGGCACAATGATGGCCGGCGCGCACGGCAACGCCCTTCTTGTCGAGAATCGTCGAGATATCATGGGGATGCGCCGCGCCCTTCATGGTGAAGCTGAAGATCGCGGCCTTGGTCGCACTGGTGCCCTGCAGGGTCAGGAAGTCCAGCGCCTCCAGCTTTTCGCGGGCCCGGTCGCGCAGGCGCGCCTCGTGCGCGGCGACGTTCTGCATGCCCAGGCCGGAGAGGTAGTCGAGCGCCGCCCCGAAGCCGATGGTAGAGACGATGCCGGGGGTGCCCGCCTCGAACTTCATCGGCGGCTCGGCATAGGTGACATTGTCGCGCGTCACCTCGCGGATCATGTCGCCGCCGCCGATGAAGGGGCGCATCTCGGCCATTCGCTCGGGCGCGATGTAGATCGCGCCGGAGCCCGAGGGCCCGTACAGCTTGTGCCCCGTCACCGCGTAGAAATCGCATCCGATCTCGGCCAGGTTCACCGGCATGTGCACCGCGGCCTGGCTACCGTCGACCAGCACCGGCACGCCCTTCTCGCGGGCGCCGGCGCAGATCGCCTGCACGTCCACCTGGGTGCCCAGCACATTGGACAGCTGCGTGACCGCCACCAGCTTGGTCTTCGGGCCGATGGCGTCCAGCACCGCTTGCGGGTCCAGGTCGCCCTTCTCGTCCACCTCGACCCATTTCAGCACCGCGCCCTGCCGCTCGCGCAGGAAGTGCCAGGGCACGATGTTGGCGTGATGCTCCATGATCGACAGGACGATCTCGTCGCCCGGCTCGATCCGCGGCATGGCCCAGCCGTAGGCAACGAGGTTGATCCCCTCGGTGGTGCCGGTGTTCAGCACGATGCTGCGCTCGTCCGGCGCGCCGAGGAAGGCGGCCACCTTGCCGCGCACCGCCTCGTAGCGTTCGGTCGCCAGGTTCGACAGGAAGTGCAGCCCGCGGTGCACGTTGGCGTATTCCGCCTCGTAGCCGCGGGTCACCGCCTCGATCACCGCGCGCGGCTTCTGGGCCGAGGCACCGTTGTCGAGGTAGACCAGCGGCTTGCCGTTCACCTCGCGCGAGAGGATGGGGAAATCGGCCCGGACGGCCTCGACGTCGTACATGTCACATACCGGAGGTTGCGCCCCCGAAGAGGGCGAGCAGGAAGGAAAGGCCAAGCGCCATGGCCACGAAGGCCAGCACCGTGGTGCCGGCGGCCCGGGGCAGCGAGCCGAAGCCATGCGCCTCGTCCACGAAGCACAGAAGGATCCACAGCCCCCAGACCGAGGCGACAAGGACCACGATGCCGGCGATGGCCGGAAGAAGCGGCACAAGGACCAGCAGCGCCACCTGAACCGCCAGGCGCAGGCTTTGCAGCCAGACGAGCAGCGCCAGGAGGTCGGCGAAACCGCCCTGCCCGCCCAGCATCCGCCCGACCTGCGTCAGCGCCCAGACGGTCAGCAGCAGCCCGCCGCCCAGCACCAGCGCGAAGGCCAGGGGCGAGGTGACCATCGCCGGCAGCGCCATGTTGGGCGGCGGCGGCGCGGTCATGTTGGACAGCCCGAAGACGGCGGCGTTCAGCGCCACGATCAGCGCGGCGGCCTGCAGCAGCGTGCTGCCGTCCAGACGCAGCGCCAGGATGCGCCGGGCGGCCCCGCGCGGATCGGCCAGGGTTTCGCGGGCAAGATCGACAAGCATGCGCTAGGCCCTTTCCGCATCCGGCGTCGCCG
>JBPEXR010000128.1:0-4009 GCA_052031355.1 Paracoccaceae bacterium | reverse complement strand
CCGAAGGGTTCGTGCTTCGCCGGGGTGACGAAGATCCCGCCGCGTTCTGCCGCGAGGCGGTAGAACTGCGGCACCTGCGCGCTTTCATGCGCCGGCGGGAAGGCCACGCGGCCCGAAAGCCCCAGCCGGGTGATGCGGGCCGACAGCCCTTCCAGCACCGCGCGCTGCTCGCCGTTCTGGCGGATCGCCTGGCCGTGCTGGCCGGCCACGATCGCCAGGTTCGCGCGCTCCTGCAGCGCGGGGTCGGCGGCATAAGCCTCCAGCAGCGCGGCGAGGTTCTTCTTCTGCACGGGGCGGGCGATCGCCAGGACCAGCGGCTTGTCGGGCGCATCCAGCCCGGCGTCGATCAGCGCGCGCGCCTCGTCGCTGCGGGTGGCGGGCTTGACCGTCAGGCCCGGGGTCACCCGGTGCACGCGGCCCGCGGCGTCCAGACCATAGGCGGCCAGTTGCCGCTCGGCCTCGTCGCGCGAGGAACAGATGACGGCGGCCGCGCCCCGGATCGCCGCGCCCTCTGCCTCGATCCGCCGGTCGAGGGCGGCGCTGGGCCCGCGCAGGCAGCGCCGCTTGTCGATCCCCAGCGAATGCGGGGTGAAGAAATAGGGAATGCCGAAGCGCGCCTTGGCTGCCCGCGCCAGCCGCGCCGCGTCCGAGAAATGCGCGTGGATCACGTCGGGGCGCTGCGGCATCTCCTCCAGCAGGTCCAGGAAGTCGCGCACCAGCGCCGGCACCTCTGCCTCCAGCGCTTCCTTGTCGAGGTAGGCGGACCGGCGCCCCCGCAGACGCAGGATGTCCGATTTCGGTCCCAGCGCCTCGCGCGGGACGGCGTAGGCGGCGCCCAGGTCGGCGTCCTCGAAGGCCCGGGTGACGATATCGACCCGCGCGACGTCGTCGCGTCGCGCCTGGGCCTCGGCCGCTGCCAGAACGTAGGCGATATGCCCGCCGGTGTCTTCGGTCAGGCCATAGGAGACCGGCGGGCTCTTGAGGCATCCCCCAAGAGCGATATGGAGCACGTACATTGCAACCTCATGGATGGGGCGGTTGCGCAGGCAGGGCTGCGTTGCCCTCCCAACGGGACAATCCCCCCCCTGGTTCCGCTTGAAAGATGTGTGCCCCGCGACAGCTTGGGCCCCCGGGGGCGGCTGCGCCCCGCCCGGCCAGAAGGAGGGACGACATGCCCCAGCCAAGGTACGTTTTTGTCGGCGGGCTGCACCGCTCCGGCACCTCGCTGCTGGCGCGGATGATCGGCGCGCATCCGCAGGTCGCGGCGATCGAGAACGCCCCGGTGCCGGAGAACGAAGGCGTTTATCTGCAAGGCGCTATCCCGCATACCGCGCTGCATGGCCGGCCCGCGCATTTCGCCACCGACCCGGCCCAGCACCTGGTCGAGGGCGGGCGCTACGACACGCTGGAAACACGCCGCCGGCTGGAGGCCGACTGGGCCCCCTGGTTCGACGCCAGCAAGCCCTGGCGGGTCGAAAAATCGCCCGTGAACCTCACCCGGATGCGCCTTTATCAGCAGCTTTTCCCGCTGTCTCACTTCATCGTGATCCTGCGCCACCCGGCCGCGGTGGCCGGGGCGATGCAGAAATGGACGGACCGGTCGCGGGAGGAACTGGTCGATCACTGGCTGGCCGCGCACCGCCAGCTGGCGGGCGATCTGCCCTATCTGCACGCCGTGCTTGTGCTGCGTTACGAGGACCTGGTGACCGCGCCGGCGGCCTGTCGCGCCGCGCTGGCGGCCTTCCTGTCGCTGCCCGCGCCGCTGCCCGCGGCGGCCCCCCTGCGGAACGGGAACACCGATTACGCGGACGCCCCGCCGCTGTCGCCCGAACAGGCGCGCGCCGCGGCGGATTGGGGCTATGGTGCCGCACTGGATGGCCCGCACCGGCCCTTCGCCCATATTGCCCACCCCCTGCGCGCGGTGCGCGAGGCGGTGGCGGCGGAACTCGCGCCCCTGGGAACGGGCGTTGGTGCAGACGCGCGGTAACGCCTCCTCAACCTTGGGGCGATAGGTTGCCCGGCGAATATCCCGTCCCGGGCGCCGTGCCAAAGGGGCAGGCGAGGGGCGGGCAGGGGAGCGTTAACAAGGGAACAATGTGGCGCCTGGGGCACCATTGCCCCCGGCAAGCGGGATAATGCCACGTCACCACAACATTTGGTTTGCCCGGGGGCTACAACCCTCTAGGGTATCGGGACCACCGCGCATGGACGCGGCAACGATGACCGGCCCCGGGCCGGCAAGACGATTGGGGAACGTGCAGGCCATGTCCGTGACGCAATATGCCCACGCCTTCGGCGCCGCCGAGGACGCGCAGGGCGCCAGCCGTGAAGAGAAGGTCGCCAGCTTTTTCGAGCTTGCGGCCGAGCCGAACCTGGCCTTCGAGGAGAAGATCTCGCGCCTCCTGGCGCTAGGCTGCGAGCTTTTGGAACTCGACATGGGGCTTGTCAGCCGCGTCGAAGGCAGCCTCTACACCGTGCGCCACGCCCACGGCCCCGATTGGGCGCCCCGCCCGGGGGACCAGTTCCAGCTCTCGCGCACCTTCTGCCAGCGCACCCTGGCCGAGGGCGAGGTGGTCGCCGTGCACAACACCGCGCAGTCGGACATGCGCGGCCATCCCTGTTACAAGGACACAGGGCTCGAAGCCTACATCGGCGCGCCGCTGATGATCGGCGAGACGACCGTCGGCACGCTCAACTTCTCCAGCCCCGCGCCGCGCAGCGCCCCCTTCGGCGACCGAGACCGCGGCCTCGTCCGTTTCCTCGCCCGCTGGCTGGGCCGCGAATGGGAGCTGGAGCGCGAGCATCGCGCCCAGCAGGAGGCGAACCACCTCCTGCGCGCCGTGCTGGAGGCGGTTCCCGACGCGCTGATCGTCGCCGACGCGAACCGCCGCATCACCATGGTCAATCCAGGCGTCGAGCGGATCATGGGCTATTCGCCCGAAGCGATCCTCGGCCGGCAGACCGCGGTCCTTTACGAGACGATGGACGAATACGAGCATTACGGCCGCGAGCGGTTCAACGCCGCCGTCAGCGGCGAGGGGCTGAAATCTTTCGAGGCACATCTGCGCCGCGCCGACGGCAGCCTCTTCCGGTCCGAGGGTTACACCAATGTCGTGCGCAGCGGCGACAAGGTGCTGGGCTTTCTCGCCGTGGCCCGCGACATCACCAAGCGCCACGCGCGCGAGGAAAGCCGCAACCAGCTGATCTCCAACGTCAGCCACGAATTGCGCACGCCGCTGACCTCGATCTACGGCGCGCTGAAGGTGCTGGAAAGCCAGGCGGGGGAGTTGCCGGAAGCGATGCAGAAGCTTCTCTCCGTCGCCCGCGGCAACGCCGAGCGGCTGACCGAGCTGATCAACGACATCCTCGACGTGGAGCGTCTCGATTCCGACCGCGTCGAACAGCGGCGCGAGCGCCAGGATCTCGGCGCGCTGCTGGAGCTGTCGGTGGCCGAGCTGGCGCAATACGCCCGGAATCACGGCGTTACGCTGGAGCTTGCGCCACCCCCTGCGGGGGGCGCGCAGCACGCCCAGGTGGACCGCAACCGCATCCTGCAGGTGCTCAGCAACCTCATCTCCAACGCCGTCAAGGTCTCGCCCCGCGGCGGCGCCGTGACGGTCGGCCTGCTCGACGGGGACACCGGCTTTTTCGTGCAGGACCGCGGCCCGGGCATCCCGGAGCAATTGCAGCCCGTGCTCTACGACCGGTTCACCCGGGGCGACGCTACCGGCGCGGGCGACCGCAAGGGCACCGGCCTGGGGATGAGCATCGTCAAGGCGATCGTCGATCAGCACCTCGGCGACATCGCCTTCGAGACCGCCCCCGGCGCCGGCACCACCTTCCGCGTCTCGCTGCCCCCCTGCACCGCGGGCGCCGACTGAACCTATCTGTCGGACGAAAAGAAGCAGAGCGCGCGCCCAAAGCCCGCGCCCCATCCGCCCGCTTCATCTCGCCCAAAATACTCCGGGGGTGAATGGCGCCGCAGGCGCCAGAGGGGGCAGCGCCCCCC